>JBGSTE010000562.1:0-14292 GCA_041736655.1 Phycisphaeraceae bacterium
GCGGCGAAGGCGATGCCGAAGTCCGCGTCATCGACGTCGCCGTCGTTGTCGAGGTCCGCCGGCGAGGCGCTCGATCCGCCGGGCCCGGTGAACGCGGCGAAGGCGATGCCGAAGTCCGCGTCGTCAACGTCGCCATCCTGATCCAGGTCACTCGGGTCAAAGGGCGAGATATTGGTGACCGACAGGATGCCGGTGGTCAACAGTGCACTGGTGTTCCAATACAGCCCGCTGCTGAGATTGGGCAGGTCAAAGTCATCGAAGCCGCCGGTAGCGCTGGCAAAATCAAAGAGGTCGAAGCTGTTGCCCAGTTGCAGAGCCGGTGCGCCCTGGTCCAGTTCAACACTCAGAAGCCCGCCGGCGTCGAGCGTGCCGGTGATGTCGATGAAGTCGTGGAGCGTGGGGTTAAAGAGCGACATCTGCACGACCGCGCCGCTATCAAGTGAGACATTGCCGAGGACGCTGAGGGTTCGCTGGTCCTGTGGCGTCGGGCTGGGCGTGGTGTTGTTTGTCTGAAGCAGGAAAGAGGTCAGCGTGCCGGTGAGGTCGGCGGAATTGGAGTTGGCGATGCCCACGGCGTTGATGGACTCGTTATTGAGTAGCTCGCTATTGCGGATGATCTGGAAGCCGCTGCCGGTGTCCGCCTCCATCGTGCTGGTCCAGGTGCCAGCCCCGCCGGTGGTGTCGAGGGTCAGCCTGATCTGCACGCTGCCGCCCGAGGCCGAGCTACCAGTAAGCCAGGCCACGCTGTCGCTGTTGCCGACGGTCTGAGTGCCGAGGAAGGTCGTGTTGGTAGAACTACTCTGAATCCCACGGTACATCGCCCAGGCCTGGCCGATGACGTTGCCGCTGATGAAGCGGTTGTTGGCGCTGTTGCTGCTGGCTTGGCCGCTGACAAAGCCCAGGGCGAACCAGTCGGTATCGCCGACGATGTTGGTGATGCTGGTCTGGAGCGTGTAGACGTGCCCGTCCTCGGGTAAGAAGGCGAGCGTGGCCGAACCGCCGTCGACACCGGAGATGCTGTTGCCGTTGGCCTGGAAGGTCGGCGCGGCGACCCAGTTCGAGCCATTGAAGGTGACGTCCGGCGTGGTGCCGTTGAGCGCGGTGTTGCCGCCGGCGAAGTCTTCCTCAAACAGCACGCCGCTCGGCGCGGTCACCTCGGCCCGGTTGACGCGGACCAGGCCGCCGCTTTGCACGTTCAGGTTGCCACGGACGGTGCGTGCTTCGAGTTGGCCGGTGGACTGCACGGTCGTATGCCCCATGCCGGTGGACTGATCCACGATGAGTAGTCCGCCGCTGACCACGGTGCTGCCGAGGTAGGTGTTGTCGCCTTTGAGGTGAAGCGTGCCGGTACCTTGCTTGGTCAGTCCGCCGGCTCCGGTGATGGGATCATCCACGGTGAGCGTGGCGCTGCCGACGGTATGGAGCGAGGTTGCTGCGGAGTTGAGCACGACGCCGCCGGTGAGCGTGACGGATGCCGCGTCAGCGATGCGCAGTGCACCGTTGCCGCTGCCGATGCCCGAGAGGTTAAAGGGATGGTTGAACGAGCCGCTGGTACTCAGTTCCAGTTGTCCGCCGTTGTCGACCACGACGCCGCCCTGTGCACCTGTGCCCAGGCCTGTGGCGTTGTTGACCTTGGCGATGGCGCCGCTCTTGACTTGCAGGCCGCCTAGCATCGCAGCGTTGTTCAGGAGTGTCAGCGTTCCGCCCGCAGCCTCGAGTGAGCCTGCGCCCGTGACGCTCTGCAGCGTCTCGCTCGTATAGACACGGATCAGCCCGTTGTTGACGATGCTGGTGGGGCTGTCGGGGAACACGTTGGTGGTCGCTGTGGGCGTGCCGATCTGCAAGATGCCGTCCTGCCAGATTTCAAAGTCACTGGTCATCGTCCCGGCGTTGCTCGAGTTCATTATGAGCAGTCCCCCGTCGGCGATGACCATCTTGGAATTCATCGCCGATGCGTTGCCGGTGAGGGTCAAGGTGGCGTTGGCGATGCGGGTCGGGCCGGCGTAGCTGTTGCCGTCGTTGGCTAATACCAGCGATCCGCCGCCGGAGACCGAAAGGCTGCCCTCGGTCAGCGCACCCGGGCCGGTGAAGACGTAGCTGCCGGTGGTATCGACGGAGACCTTTTGCGCCTGGATCGTGCCGTTGAGCTGGACGGTCTTGTTGCCAGCGCTATCGTCGAAGATCACGTTGTCAAAGTTGTCAAAATCCGACGGCGTACCCAGGTCAGAGAAGTTGACCGCTGCGCCGTCCCACACGCCGCTGCTGGCCGCGGTCCAATAGAGCACCCGCCCCATCGCGGCCGCGGCGTCCCACTCGACGATCTTCAATGGACTGCCGCCGTTGGTGCTGTTGCCGTCGATGGTCTGTACCAGCAGGTGCAACTGCCCGCTGGACTCCCACAACGCGCGGTCGAGTGTCGGCTCGTAGGAGCCGCCCAGGTTTTCGGTGGTGAGCTGGATGAACTCCCAGTCGTCACGCGACTCGGACTGAGAGTACGCCACCGTGATGCCCCCGCCCGTCATGTAGTCCTTGTAAATGACGAACGCGCGGTTGTAGTCGTCGAATACGATCTGAGGCCGGCCCATGTGAAACGTGCCCAGCGAACTCTCGGGGATCGGCCCGCCGAAACCCTCGTCGGGCCGCTGGGTGATCTGCGAGGTGAACCAGTTGGTGCCGTCGTGGCCGACATACATGTACTGCCGGGTGTGGTCGGGGACCGGGTCGTCAGCGCCCGGCGCCCACCAGGTCGCGATGGCGGGTCGGCCGTTGGCGTCGATAGCCTGCGTGCCGGTGTTGATGAGCGACGAGCCCTCGGGGATAGGGACGATGACCTGCGAGTTGGACTCGTCGATGTCGGCCGGGTAGGGGATCGTCCCGTTGATGTCCTTGAACCACGTCACGCCGTTGTCGGGCGAATAGGCGTAGTGCAGGTTGTGGTTGGTCTGAAAGCCGCTGTTGCCGGTCGGTGACGATCTGTTGTAGCGGTAGGTCCACGTTGCGTGCATGCCGCCGCTTGGTTCGTATGACATGTTGTGCGTGTAGGAGTTGTAAGTCAGGCCCGAGCTGTCGGTGTTTTTGATCCAGGTCTGGTCGGTCCAGGTCCAGGTGTTGGTCGCGTCGTTCCAGCGGGTGATGCGGTACGTGCCGTTGCCCGAGCCGCCGGTGCGGTAGTTAAAGAGCAGGTCGTCGGTGCCGGGGATGGCGATGAAGTTGGGGTAGGTTGTGCCGGTCTCGAGTGTTCCGGTCATCGTGTTGATGGCCGCGCTGTTGCCGACGGTGTCGCCGGTGAGGACGAGGGGTTGTCCGGCGGTGACCGAAGTGGTCGACCGGGTGTAGAGCAGCGGGTTACCGTGGGTCCCCCAGGCCAGGTGCAGGAAGCCGTCGCCGTCGATGCCGATGACCGGGACGTTGTGCGAGTCGTTGATGTTGTACGAAGTAAACTCGGTGACGCGGATGTCCCAGATGTTGACCGGGTTGGTCAGGTCACGGCGCATGACCATGAGCTTGCCGTCTTCGCGGTAGGCGGTGGTGAACTGGTAGTTGCCGACAGTCCAGATGGACTCGTTCTTGAAGGGGGTCGAGTTGATGGAGACGCGGTCGCGTCCGAGCTCGTTGGTGGTGATGTTGCTGTCGGTGATCGGGGTGGTGGTGACAAAGCTCAGCGGGTCAAGCTGGGCCGAGGCACTAAGCGAGATCGCAAGCAGGGGCAGGGCGGGTAAGGAACGCAGAATAAGTTGGGTACGCATGTTCTTTCAATTCTCCCCGCCTGTCGGCGGGCTTACGGATGAGTCTTCGTGGTGATAAGTTGAAGTTGTCGCGGGCTCAGCGTGACGGGCCGCCGGTGGTCGATTACCAGCGGGTATCGATCTGGTTGGTGCCCAGTTCCGTCTTTCATTCGCGGTGCCACTCGAGCTGGTCCAGGTCGTTGACCTCGTTGACCTCGTTGACCTCGATGCCCTGGGTGTGTCCGTCGGCGAAGCCGATATTGATGTTCACGCCCGGGTGCCGGTCATTGCCGCTGAAGTCGTCTTGATAGATCGTGATCGCCGACGCCGATGTACCGGCCACGGCAAGCCCGGCACCGAGGGCCGCGGTCAAAAGTGTTTTCGTGTTGCAGGTCATCTTCATTCACTTCTGGTATTGGGCTCAAGCCCGTATTAACTTGGATTCCGACGAAGAACTCGTGGAATCCGTGATTGGACGCCTCGGTCACGCGCCGGGGCACGTTCAAGTTGACATCACGTAACGGTCATGCTGAAGCACGCTTTTTTCACGATGCTGCGGCCGCATCAAGGCAACACGCCTTGATCGCCTGGTTCTGTCTGCTCATGCCACGCCGGGCGCGCCAAGCCGCCGAGCTCGACCCGCAGCGCGGTCTGGTTACTCACTTTGTCAAACTCGCCGAAGTTGCTGATCTCGACCCGCAGGGTGTTCACGCCGGGCTTGAAACCCGCATCCAGGACTTGCGTCTGAAACTGCACGAACGACTGGCCAAAAACCTCCACCGGCCGGTTGGGAATCTCGTAGGACAGTTGACCGTTGAGTGTGATCGTGTTGACGTAGTTGTCCGCGATCAGGCGGAGTTCGATCCGAGCCGTCGCGGGGTCGTATCCCGTCAGGTCTATCTTTCGTTCGAAGGTGAATCGCTCGGCCCCCTGACCCAGTTGCAGGAAAGGAATCGTCAGCCAGCTTGAGTTGGTGGGGTCGTTGGGCAGGAACCGGCCACGCATGTCTTTGGGCATGGTGCTCGGATCAAACAGGTGCGCCGCCAGCGGCCTGTTGAGTTCCTTGCCGT
Organism: Phycisphaeraceae bacterium; assembly: GCA_041736655.1. GTDB lineage: Bacteria > Planctomycetota > Phycisphaerae > Phycisphaerales > Phycisphaeraceae > JAHQVV01. Next base: position 4,796 of record JBGSTE010000562.1, read on the forward strand.
CAATCGCAACCAGCGACCAGTCGGGGTCAGCCTGGTCGGGTCGGCTCAGACCCTGCCCGCCGTTTCGCAGGGCAAGCACATGGGGCGTAGTCGTCTCGAAAGAGTTGGCATCCGCCGCGATCAACTGCATCGTGCCCGACACGGCCGAGGTGCGGACAGCCTGCCCGGCCATGTACTGGAGCGGGACCTGCTCAGCCTCGGCGTCGCCGACCATCGATGCCGCGACCACGCCGTCAAACACGTGCATCTCCGAACCACTGCCGGGCACGGCGATCACGCCGAACTCCGTACCCAGGTCCTCGAACCTTGCGTCGGCCGTCTCGACCGTAAAACCCCGTGCCGCTTCGTTGCAGTACCCCACCAATTTGCCCGACCGCAGCGCGACGGTGTCCGCAGACACAAACTCGACTAACGCCGGCGCCTCAAGACGAATCAGCGCCTGGTTGTTCATCCGCAGGAGAGCACTGCCCTCCGACAATTCGTAGAACCGTGCATGCAGGATGTCACCCGCCGACAGCCGGGTGCCGCCGGCCCAGACCGCGTCCTGCGATTCAAGGATCATCGCCACCGCCACCGGCTGAGGCGGCACCTCGATGGCTGCGAGTTCGTCTTTCCCCGCAGTCGGCAGGCTCACGTGCTTGAACAGGGGCAGCAGCGCCAGCATGACCGCCGCGACCACTGCCATCACGGCCGCATACGCAAGGGCCCGGGGGATCACGATCACGCGGTGTCGCTGCTCAAATCGCTCGCGAACTTCGCCCGCATCACGCACACGCTTCCGCTGCACCCCCGCGCTGGGGATCAGATCATCCTCCGCCAGGACCACCGGCTCGACCGAGTCCGGCGGCTGCAGCATCGCAAGGATGTCGCGGTACTCGCTGGCGGTGGGGTGGTTGTTCAGGATCGCGTCCCGGGCCGCATCGCCGCACACGACCTCTTTCACGATCGCGTGGAAGTGCACGACTTCGAGGAACTCGGCCAGCGCCTCAGGCTCGCGCTGCAGCCGCGACTCGAGCTGGTCCAGTTCTTCATCGCTTAACGAACTAAGCAGGTAACGGATCGTCATCTGCGTGATCGACTGCGGGTCGGATTGTTCAGCGTCGTGTGGCAGGATCATGCCCGTGTCTCCGACAGCCGCTGCTTGACGCACTCCCGCAGGCTCGCGTGGATCCGCGTGATGGACTTGTAGACCGCCTGCAGCGATCGGTTGGTTCGGCTGGCGATCTCGCCGGACTTCAGGCCCTGGGCGTAGCGCATGTTCAGGAGTTGACGCGCACTCTCGCCCAGGCCGGACATGCACGCGTGCAGCGCCTCGACATGCTCGTCGTTACCCCGGCCGGCAAAAGCCTGGGGCGTCTGTTCCAGCAGGTCCAGCACCTCGGGTTTGAGCAGCCGCGCCCTGCCCTGGGTATTTCGGCGGACCTCCAGGGCCCGCAGGCGGATCGCGTGGCGAAGCCACATCAAGAGGTGATATTCGTCCGTGATCGTCTCCGCCTTCTTGACCACCGCCAGCGATACATCCTGAAAGACATCCTCCGCCAACTGCGGGTCGCCGACGACCACCCATGCAAAACCGATCAATTGCGACCGGTGCTGCACAAGGGCTTTAACGATGGCATCGGTCGATACAGCCATACCGCGCACGTCTCCTATGCATCAACTGCATGGAGAAGCGCGATTAGGACCTGCAACAGGCCAGAATCCGGAAAAAAGTCGAATAATCACGCTTGCCCGAGAGGACATCGCATCATGATGATGAGATTGTATTCAATATCATCGTTACGTATCCCGTTTAGTCTCGTGCTTGCAGCCTGCATTTCGATGCGAGCGTGCATCACTCGCCGCCGGGTAACACGCGGGGGACGCGTCGTGAAAATCGCTGAGGCGATACGCTTACACCAGCTCAACCACCTGCTGGTAGGCCGGGACGCTCGCTGGCAGGCCCAGGCGATCCTTGATCGTGTTGGCCAGCGCGTTGGCGGCGCTCTCTTCGCCGTGCGTGAGGAAGACGTGCCGGGGAGACTGGCCTGCGCCGCTGAGCCAGTGCAGGAGGTCTGCCCGGTCGCCGTGGGCGCTTAGGCCATAGATCTCTTCGATGCGTGCCCGCACCGGCCAGAGTCGGCCGTGGATGCGGACCTCGCGGGCACCATTGAGGATCTGTCTGCCCAGCGTGCCGTTGGCCTGGTAGCCGACGAAGACGATGGTGGACTCTTCGCGCGTGAGGTTCTGGCGCAGGTGGTGCTTGATCCGCCCGCCGGTACACATGCCCGACGAGGCCATGATGATGCAGGGCATCCGCTCGTAGTTGATCGCCCTGGAATCTTCGCTATTGCGCGTCATCCGCAGGCCGGGGAAGTGAAGCGGCGGCGTGCCCTCTTCAAACATCTTCCGCGTCTCGTCATCCAGATAATGCCGGTGTCGCTTGAACACGTCGGTCACATCGATCGCCATCGGGCTGTCAAGAAAAATCTTCAGGTCCGGGATCTGGTCCCCATGCACGATCTTGCTGAAGTGATACATCAACTCCTGCGCACGCTCGGTGGCGAAAGTCGGGATGACGACGTTGCCCCCGCGGCCGGCCGTCTCTCGCACAATGCGGGCAAGCTCCTGATCGACGCGCGTCTCCGGCGGGTGGTCGCGGTCACCATACGTCGACTCGAGCACGATGTAATCCGCCTTGGGCGCAAGCTTCGGGTCTGTGATCAAGGGCTTGTGCCACTGGCCGACGTCGCCGGAGAAAACGATCGTCCGCGTCTGGTTGTTTTCAGTGACCCGCAGCTCGATACTCGCCGCGCCGAGGATATGCCCCGCCTCGTGGAAGATGGCCTTGACGTTCGGCGACAGCTCCAGCGTCTGCTCGAAACGCACGGGCTTAAACTGCGGCAGCGACTTTTCCGCGTCCTCGGCCGTATACAGCGGGACTTCCGGATACTTGCCGCGCCGGCCTTCCTTCATGTGACGACGCTTCTTGTACGCCGCGTCCTCCTCCTGGATCTTCCCCGCGTCCAGCAGAATAATCCGCGCCAGCTCCACGCTCGGCTCAACCGTATAGATCGGCCCCGTAAAACCCTGCACCACCAGCCGAGGGATCAGCCCCACGTGGTCCAGGTGCGCATGCGTCAATAGCAAGACATCGATCGTGCTCGGCGGGACCGGGCACTCTTCCCAGTTGCGATTCAGAAACGATCGCTCCTGAAACATCCCGCAGTCGATCATGATCCGCAGCCCACCGGCCTCAAGCAGGTAGCGCGAGCCGGTGACCTGTTGATTGGCGCCCAGGAAGTGTAGTTTCATCGTGTGCTCGATCTCGCCGGGGGAGGGGTTGTACGTGATGCGTTAACTCGGTCAGGCCCAGGGGTCTGATCCCTTGAACGCTGCTGGAGAACTGTAACAAATCATCGCAAGACCTTCGCATCCGCCGAGGCAGAAATAAAAAAGCCCCTGAAAACAAGGGCATTTCGCAGATCAGGATCCGTCGGCCGCATCACCGCACGCGCCGGCGCGTCAGCAGCAACCCCCCAAGACCCATGATCGCCAGCGACGCCGGCTCGGGCACGTTGACACTGCCGCCGGGCCCGGTGAATGCGGCGAACGCGATGCCGAAGTCTGCATCATCGACATCACCATCACTATCAAGGTCCGCGTTGGGATTACTCGATGGCCCGTTGTTGGGCCCGGTGAACGCGGCGAAGGCGATGCCAAAGTCCGCGTCGTCGATGTCGCCGTCGGCGTCCAGGTCCGCCAGCCGCGCGGCGGTCAGGGATACACCGTCGGGAAAGTAGGTCAGGACCCATGACCGGCCCGGTGCGTACTGCTTGCCAAGAATCATCTCAAAACCGCCCGTGACCGAGTCGGCAGTGACGATGTCAAACGACTGGCCAAGCAGAGGGACAAAGCCGTTGATGAGGTCGATCTTCAAGACACCGTCCAGTGCGATGGTGCCATCGCCCACGAGTCGGTCGTAGCCGGAGCCGGGGTTGCTGCCGCCGATCTCCATGACCAGGGTGTTGGTGGAAGCGAAGGCGACAGAGCCGACGGACATCTGTGTCGGCGAGAGGCCGGGCGAGAAGGTGCCGGTGAAGAGGACGTTGTCGAAAGTCCCCACGCCCTTGACATAGCCGGGCAGGGTGATGGGCTGCGAAACGGAGTCGCCGGTGATGTGGCCGTTATTGATCAGCGGCTTGGCGAGTACATCGGGTGTATTGACCTCGCCAAAGCCGGTGAGGTTCGCGCCGAAGTCCAGGGTCAGTCCGTTGTCGGCGATGAGTGTGCCGGGCGTGCCAGCATCGCCGAGGGTGACGAGCGAAGCGGAATCGAAGACGGCGTCGTTGGCATCCAGGAGCGTGACGGTGTTGGCGCCGGTGAGCAGGGTGCCGTTGCCGTAGAAGCCATTGACCTTCGTCGCGTGGCCGATGACGAGTGCGCCACCGGTGGCATCGATGACCGATCCGGGCAACGCGACGACCGGCCCACTGGCCTGCGAGTCCTGCGTGGTCTGGAGCCGACCGCCGGTCAACACCGCAAGCGTGCCGGCCGACAAGGTGCCGCCGGCCAGGGTGAGCGGCACCGTGCTGAGCCTGGCGGTGCCTTCGATGGTCAGACCCTTGCCGGCCGCGATGATCGGCGAAGCACCGAACAACTGAGGAACGGTTGCGTCGTTACCGATATCGCGGTCGCCGGCGAGCTGGATCGTGCCGCCGGTGTAGTTGAACTGGGCACCGAAGGCCGAATTGGTTTTGGAGTAGTCATCAAAGCGCAGCGTGCCGCCGTACATATTCACCGCAGCTAACGGCGGGAAGTTGAAATCGGGATGGTTGATCACCAGGTCGCCATCGATGAACACGCTGGCGCCATCTTCCACCTGGAGGATGGCGTTAGGCGAGCCTAAGCCCGTGCCTGATTCGACGGTCAGCGAGCCGTTGACATGCAGGCTTGCGTTAGGCCCGACGACACCGAGCCCGCCGCGAACCACCAGGTCGCTGTTGATCACGGCACCGCCGTCACTGATCCCCAGGTAACCGCCGAAATCAAAATAGAGACTTTCAACTTGAAGCTGGCCGCCGCTCACGAACACAGACTCGCCCGCATTGAGGAATGCGGTATTGTCAACGACTAAGGATTTGCCGACGCCGATCGAAGGAATCGCGCCGAACAAGCTCGTGATCGGGGCGGTTCCAAGGCCAGCAAACGGGAATTGGATTGTGCCGGCGGTGTAGTTGATCCGGTTGACGCCGCCGGCGCCAATGATTGCGCCGACGCCACTGATTGTCGCAAAGCGCAGCGTGCCGCCGTTGAGGTTGATGGTGCTGGAGGCATTGATGGTCAGCGTCGTGCCGACCGAGACGACGCCCTGGTCAAGGATGTTGAGCGTGGCGATGCCGGCCGAGCCGACGGTCAGCGCGCCGCTCTGTGAGAGCAGCGAGCCGGGCCCGGTGACGGTGGTGGAGGCGTTTGAGCCGGCGAATTGCCCGAGGGTGGTGCTGGCGGCGATGACGTTGCCGCCCTCATCAACGGTGAGCGTGGCCGGGCCGATCCCCGATCGGCCGACGATCAACTCAGTCGTGGCGTTGTAGGTGGTTCCCGCTCCGCGGACGATCAGCGATGTGGGCGTGTTGCTGGAATAGCCCACGACGGTGGAGGGTGCCGTGACGGTGCTACCGCCTTGAACGGTGACGGTGGCTGCGGCGACGCTGCCTTCGTTAAGCCGAAGGTTTTCGCTGACCGTCAGCTCGCCGGCGTCAATCAGCAGGTTCCCCCCGCCTCCCACCAGCCCCACGCGCAGCCGACGGACGCTGCCGCCGGGCCCAAGCAACTGCGCCGTCCCGCCATTGGCGATGATCGCGTCAAAGGCGGTCGGGCTCGCAACGTTCGGGACGCCCAGCGACCAGTTGCCCGCCGTGAGCCAACTGTCCGTGCCGGGGTTGGTCCAGACCGTCTGCGCTTGCGTCGCGACGCCGGCCCCCAATGCCAAACCCAGCACCACGAAACATCGGATCAACACACCCTGAGCCCATTGATCTGCGCGCATTCAGTTTTCTCCGGCGACAAGCGCCTGTTTTTCCGCCTCAACAACCGCACACGACAGCTTCCCTTGCAACACCAGAAAAAGTGTCGCACGACCGAAAACAGATCCTGCCTCAAAGAGCCGCTGGCACGTAACAACATTCCTGAAACGATGACCGTTTCAGTCTTTGCATCTCGCGGCATCGCCGCAACTGTGTCGCACAAGGCCCGCTTAATATAGCATGCGCCGGTTAAAGAAGGAAGATAAATCTGTTAGCGATTCTTCCGCCTCAAACCCCCCAACCCGCCAAGCGCCAAGAGCATCAGCCCCGTCGCCGGCTCGGGCACGTTGACACCGCCACCGGGCCCGGTGAACGCGGCGAAGGCGATGCCGAAGTCCGCGTCGTCCACGTCGCCGTCCAAGTCCAGGTCCGCGTTGGGATTACTCGATGGCCCGTTGTTGGGGCCGGTGAACGCAGCGAAGGCGATGCCGAAGTCTGCGTCGTCGACGTCGCCGTCGAAGTCGAGGTCTGCCGGTGCGGTGCTGGTCACATATTCGACGTCGCCGAAGAAGGACTGGCCGGTGTCCGAACGGTAGCGGAAGACCAGGTCCTGGGCGTTGACGTTGTAGTTGTAGGCGTTGCCGAGGTTGATCTGAGCACCGGCAGCGATCGTGCTGTTGCCCAAGAGGTAGGCCTCGGCCAGTCCTTGCGCGCCTGAGCTTCCGCCTTCTTCCCAGCCGTTGCCTGAGCCGTTGGCCGGGCCGTTGCCATCAAGGTCCTGGTCGGCCAGGCTGTTCCAGCCGTTGTGATTCATCGAGTTGCCGCTGCTGGTGATCTGGTAGTAGTTGATGTCCAGCGGGTCACTGTCATCGCCCATGAGTTTGATGGTCCCGTTGCCGGTGTCGACCTGGATCTTCAGCTCAGCAGGGTTGACCACTTCACGGATCTGAAAGCCCGCAGGGCCCAGGTGCGTGAAGGCTTCGCCGAAGATTTCTGCGGTAAACGAGCTGCCGGTCACGTTCTCATAGAGCAGGTAGTTGCCCGGCGTGGTCTCGTTGAGGATGCGGGTGAGCACGCCCGTCGGCTCGGTGATGGGCATCGTGAAGTTCTGCGTGACGCCGTCGAAGGTGGCAGTGCCTCTGCCGCTGAACTTTTGTCCGTCGTTGATCCCCAGATAGATGACCACGTCGTAAACGGCAAATGGGATGCTCGAGACCTGCAGGATGGCTTTGGCGGAATTGTCGTAGGGGTCTTCGGTTCCCACCGCGTGGGCGTCGAGCAGGGTGGCGTTACCGATGTGGACCGTGTCGTTGTCGTTGCGGACGGCGTTCCACTGGTACGGGCTGCTGTTACGCCGGTCTGGCATCGAGAAGATCGCGGATGAACCCTGCGAGCCGTTGATCGTGGTGACGGAGGTCGACGTGTTGAACGGGTTGCCGAGGCTGATGTTCTGCCAGTTGGTGGTTTCCCAGAGCCCGGCCGCTTCGTTGGGTTCAAGCGTGAGCGTGGCGGTGTTCGATGGCGTGTCGACCCAGACCGACGGCGACGACGGCTTGCCGGTACTCCAGAGATTGACGCTGAACATCTCCTGGGCGTTGGCTGCGCCAGTAAAAGCGATGAGCGTGAGGGCGGACGCGAGGCCGGCGCGTTTGTGAGTCGCGGTGCGGGCGTTTTCGTTTGATTTCATGCGACCCATGTTTTCGTTTCTCCTTGCGCTGCCGATGTTTCCGCGTCGTCGGCGGGTCATCAATCCTGTCAGGCCCAGCCCCAGGAGGACCGCCGACGAAGGCTCGGGGATCGAGGCGTAGCGTTCGAGCATGGCCGCGAACGCACCGGGCTGGGGGTTGTTCAGTTCGTAGGCCTTGCGGAAGAGGTCAAAGTCGTCCAGGTCGTTGTCGTAGTCGCCGTCGAGGTCGCCCAGTTGATACGCCTGGGCCGGGGACAAGCCGGTCATGTCCGCGAGGATGTTGTCGACAAAGATGTCCCAGTCGCCGATGCCGATCGAGCCGTTGGCGTTGAGGTCACCAAGCAGGATGTCGAGCCCCGTGTAGCGGATATTCAGCGGCCGGACCGTGCCGGCGGTGTCGGTGTAAGTCGCCAGGAGATCGCGCGTGGGGTTCTGCACCCAGGTGCCCGTGCCGAGGCTGACTTGGTTGTTGATGGCGATCGAGCCGTCGGCTCCGCCGGGCACCGCCGACTCGCTGAGCTGGCCGGTGGTACTCGTGAGGATCGTCCAGTTGCCGCTGTCCACCGAGCTGTTGCCGTTGCCATCGTAGTTGCCCGCGATGGACTGCCAGTTGTCAGTGTCTAGCGCGCCAACGGCGGAAGTGATCGAGATGGCTTTGAGGTCCATCGCCGCGAGGTTGGTGGCCGGGTTGATGAGCTTGATCTCGCCGGTCTGCTGGTTGACCTCGAGGAAGGCGGCCTCGAACTGTTCGTAGCTGGACATGGTGGCCATCGCATCGCCCATCGCGTCGCCGATGAGGTAGAAAGTCTCGCCGCTGCGGTTCCAGTGGTAGCCCTCGTCGGCCGGTGCGTTGGCGACCGTTCGCCAGAAGGGGCGGGTATCGACGGTGGCGACATTGCCTGCAAAAAGCGGGTTTTTCGCGGGGTCCGCCATCGCCTTCTGCGCGTTGATGACTTTTTCGGAATCAGACCCGACGGGGATCGAGTCGCCCATGCTCGTGGTGCCGATGACAAAGGGCAGGTCGGCCGCGCCCAGGTCAAAGCGGACATCGTTGATGAAGTCCTTCATGTTCTGTTCGTACTCGGTCGCAAACACGCTGTTGATCCGGTCGTTGTAGCCCTGGTGCCAGCCGAAGCCCTTGAGCTCGTACCCCTCGCCGGCATACCCGGGCACGTAAGCGCCGAGGTTATTGAGCACCGTGTCGACTTCGCTGAGCATCAGGTCATAAAACTCGCCAACGGGTCGGTCGCGGTTGAGCGCGCCGGTGGGCGAGAGGAAATCCACCGCCAGGGACTTGCCGCCCCAGGCGGTCTTGATGATGAGCACCTTCTCGCTGTAGAGGTTGCCGATGACCGTGCCAAAGCCAAGCTCGGGTCCGATGAGGACGTTTGAGCCGTAGCCGACGGTGAGCCCGCCGCCCTCGCCGCCATCGGTGGTGGAGTAGACCCGCACATCGCTTCGGGTGATCCAGTTGTTGCTGCCGTCGACCAAGTGGCCGTAGTTGGCCGGGTCGGTGTTGACCATGTAGCGGAGCGTGCCCTTGGTGGTGGCTCCTTCGACGGTTCCCTTGCCTTCCGTGTTGGATTGGCCGGCGAGGATAAAGACCTTCACGGGGTCGACCGCCAGGGCGCTGGTGCTGCAGAGTGACAGGCCGACAACGGCGACTAACGACTTACTGAAGAACTGCATTTGAACTCCTACTTAATTTTGCTTGGCTGCGATGGATCGATGTCAGAGTCCTGGCAATACTCAAAAGTGTGTGAAGAGCGGATTTTTCGGGAGAGGACATCGGGAGGGGGGGGGGG
>JBGSTE010000566.1:0-5640 GCA_041736655.1 Phycisphaeraceae bacterium
CGGCCGGCCGCGATGTTGTCCTGCGCCGCGGCACCGAGGGTCATGCAGAACGCGGCGAGCGTGGCGGAGGGTGGCATCAAACGCATTGGATTTCCTTCTTGGTTTGAGCGATCAGATCAGGCGCATCATCGCTTGGCGAGGATGTCCCAGACCGCCTGTTGATGCGGGTTGTTGGCCGGGGCAAGCCCGACGCACTGGTTCAGCGGGGTTTCGAAGTCGTCGCGCGGCCGCCAAGCGACACCGGCGTCGGCATAGAGGACGTGTACCCCGTCGACATGCCGTGAGTCCAGCCGAGCGGGCAGCCCCACGCTGTCGGCGATGAGCGGCTGTGCGGGCTTTAGTCTGTCGAGGCTCGGCCAAGGCGCGGGCGGGTCGAGTTCGTCCGGCGTCGACGACCAGACCCAGTCCATGAACGGGTAAGAAGCGAAGCCGCCCTCGGTGTTGATTCTCGCGTTCTCGCCCGGTGGCCAGGGGTTCTCGGCGGTGTTGTACGACTGCTGGGGCGCGGTCTCGGCCGGGCAATAGAGCGCAGCCCCATCGGTCATATAGCCTTGGGCATAGAGGTGGCCAAAGAGCACGATCTTGCCGCTGGACCCGCTGAAAACCATCGTGTTCCACTGGTAGCGCCCGCCGCGATAGCCCAGCGGGAGTTTGCCGTTGCGGTCGCTGGCGAAGCTGTAGAGCGTCTGGTGGGTCGATCGCAGGTTGGCTTTGCACTGGGTCTGCATCGCCGAGACCCGCGCTTGACTTAACGCCGGCAGCAGCAGCGCGATGAGCAGGGCGACGATGCTGATGACCACCAGCAGTTCGATGAGGGTGAACCCGGCTAAGTAGGCTCGCTTGTCGTGCATGACCGATCGATTGTAGGCGGGAAGCGTGGTCGGGGGTCTACTTCGCGTGCTGCCAGTGATTTAGTTCAATTCCGAGGTCCAGAGCATGTTGTCGCACGTCGTATCGTGCGTCGTATTGTTTGCTAGAGTGCGCGTGTCGTCTGAATCAAGCAGTTCCAGCAGTGCAATTTGGAACACGAGTGGCCGCTTATGACCGGTGCGCGATCGGTGCGCACGGCTTTCTCACGCACGGCACATGACAGGGAGACACGCGATGCATCGATGGGATGGTCTGGTGAGTCTATATATAGATGGGTATGCAGCGTGGGGGATTTTTGCGATATGTTCAGTCGGTGTGGACGCTGGTTTCGCGGTGTTGGAGGCGGAATTGGCGTGGGGTGAGGTGTTCGGCGCGTTCGAAGGTTTGATAGAGTTGTCGTGGGCCGGCGAGGCCGACTTCCTGGGCGATGGTTTCGATGGTGTAGTCGGTTTCGATGAGCAGTCTTTTGATGTGTCGGATGCGGACGCGTTGGATCTCTTCGCGGATGGATCTTCGGAGGTTTCTGGCGAAGGCGCGTTTGAGGCCGGGTCGGGTCATTCTTGTGGCGCTGACGACTTCGTCGACGCCGATGGGCTGGTGGTAGTGGTCGGCGATGAAGCGGACGGCCTTGGCGACTTCGGGGTGGTCGGTGGCGACGACGTCGGTGCTTTTGCGGGTGACGACGCCGGAGGGCGGGAAGGGGTTGAGCCCTGCGGGCGCGGGCTTGCCGTCCATGATGTCATCGAGCATGGCACAGGCGCGGTAGGCCCAAGCTTCCATGTCCAGCGCGACGCTCGAGAGTGGGATACTCAGCGATTCGCAGACGAGGGTGTTGTTGTTGATGCCCAGGACTGCGACGTCGTTGGGGACGCTCAGGCCGACGCGTTGGCAGGCTTCGAGGACTTTGAGTCCCCACTCATCGGAAAAGCAGAGGACGCCTAAGGGTCTTGGCAGATCGCGGAGGTGGTTGCCGAGGTCTTGGGCGGCTTGTTGCCAGTTTTTCTGTTCATCGCCCTGGTGGTAGGCGGGGATGAGGTGGACGGTGTGTTCGTGTGCCGCCATGGCATTGACGAAGGCCTGCTGCCGGTATCGGATGGGCGGGGCGGGGTCGTCGGGGAACCAGGCGAACTGGTGGAGGCCGCGTTCGAAGAAGTGTTCGCGAGCTTGTCGGGCGATGTCGACGGGGTCGAATTCGAGGGAGGGCAGGCCCGCGTCCTGGCCAAAGACGCTCAGGTCGACGGCGGGCAGTCCGAGGTTCTTGACGAAGTGGAGGTACTCGGGGTGCAGGCGGGTGCAGCCGAGCTTGCAGAGGATGCCGTCGCCCTGCCAGCCGTGGGCGAATTCCTGGGATTGGGCCATGGTGGCGTCCAGGTGCCAGCCGTGCTCGAGGGCGTAGCGTGTAGCGCCGCGGTGGGCTCGGTGGTCATACCATGCGAGGGCGAGCAGGACGGACCTGCGGGGGCCTGGCGGTTGTTTGGGGTCGACAGATTGAGGTGTGCGTGCAGGCATGATCATCTAAAATAACATGAATCCCATCCAAGATGACATTTTGGCGACAAAATTTATGGCCTATAGTAAAAGGGTGGTATGAAGCACGGCAGGGCGATCCCTGCGCGGGTGTCCGGCGTCGGACCCTCAGGATCAGGGCGGTAGATGCCCAGGAAGAATCGCACGATGCAGAAGAATGTGAGCATGACGTTGTTCAAGCGCGGGCGCCTGGCCTGGGTGGTCTCATCAGCGGCCTTTGGGCTCGCGTGCCTGGTGCTGCTGAGTCACGTGCGGGCTGAGCCCGGCGCCGCCACAGCGCCCACGGCCAACGTGCAGGCCAACGAAGACCCGGACGCGGTAGCGTTCTTTGAGCAGCAGGTTCGGCCGATCCTGGAGAAGCGCTGCGTCCGCTGTCACGGCGGGGAAAAGGTCTCCGGCGAGCTGAACTTTGCGACCCGCGAGCTGTTTCTTAAAGGCGGCGAGAGCGGGGCGTTGATCGATTGGGAGAAGCAAGACAAGAGCCTGCTCTTGCGGGCGATCAACTACAGCGATGTGGACTACGAGATGCCTCCGACGGGCAAGATGCCCCAGCAGGAGATCGAGACGCTCAGCAAGTGGGTGGCGATGGGCCTGCCGTGGACCGACGGCAAGGCGGGCTACCTCGCGGACCCTGTCGGCGGTGGCGAACATCATGACGGCCCGCTGACGATTGAAGAAGGCAAGGACTACTGGGCGTACAAGCCGCTGGTCAAGCCCGAGCAGCCGAAGGTCGATGACCCGGCCTGGTCGCAGAACCCGATCGATGCGTTCATTTATGCCAAGCTCGCTGAGCAGGGCCTCAAGCCCAATCACGAGGCGGACCGTGTGACGCTGATCCGCCGGGCGACGTACAACCTGACGGGCCTGCCGCCGACACCAGAAGAGATCACCGCGTTTATCAATGACGACAAGCCCGGCGCATGGGAGCGGGTGATTGATCGGTTGCTGGCGTCGCCGCATTATGGCGAGCAGTGGGCGCGTCACTGGATGGACATCGCGCGCTATGCCGAGACCAACGGCTACGAGCGTGACGACAAGAAGCGGAACATCTGGCGCTACCGCGACTACCTGATCCGATCGTTTAATGATGACAAGCCTTACGACCGCTTCGTGCAGGAACACGTGGCGGGCGACCTGCTGCCGGACCGTGATGCGGAGTCTTATCTAGCGACAGGGTTTAATCGGCTGCAGATCTGGGACGACGAGCCGACGGACCGCGAACAAGCGCGGGCGGACTACATCGCGGACATCGTGGACACGACCAGCGGCGCGTTTTTGGCGACGACGATGGGATGCGCGCGTTGCCACGACCACAAGAAGGACCCGATCCACCAGAGCGATTATTTCGCGTTGTATGCGTTTTACAACAATATCCAGGAGATGGTGCGTGGCCGGGAGGACGTGATCTCCAAGGAGCTGCGTGACCTGCCGCGCAGTGCCGATCAGCGACAGGAGATCGAGCGATGGGAACAACGCGTCGCGGAATTGAACGCTTCGATCGCTCAAACCCGCGAGGCGTTCAAGGGTAAGGTCAGCGGGCAGTTCAACGACAAGCAGTTCAGCGCGATTGCGCCCGACAGCCGTGAGGAGCTGCAGTCCTGGCGTTACACGATGCAGGACCCGGGCAAGGACTGGCACGTCCAGCAGTTCGACGACTCGGCCTGGGCCACCGCGACGGGCGGCTTTGGGATGGACGTCGACAAGCCCTACTTCCCTAATCGCTGGGAGACGGACGCGATCTATCTTCGCAAGAACTTCCGGCTGACGGAGGTCCCCGCGTTCCTTTTTTTCTCGACGGCCCACGAAGGCGGAATCGAGGTCTATATCAACGGCATCAAGGTGCATGACGGGCCTAAGCCGACCGGCCCGGACCACATCCGCGTGCAGTTCCGCGCCGCGGCGCTGGACGCGCTGGTCGTGGGGTCCAACGCGATTGCCATCAAGGTGACCAAGGCCAAGGGTCAACGGCGGTACGTCGACTTCGGGATGTATGCCGGGGTTGTTGAGCCGGAGGTCGCGCTGCTCGCGGCGATCGATACCACCGGCCAAAAGGTGCTGGGCAAAGAGGTGTTCGAGACGTACAAGGCCCAGGAGGCGGAACTGAACGCGCTGGTGAGTAAGCCCGTTGCCCAGCCCTACCCGGCGCTGGTGCTCAACGAACTGGGCCGCGAGGTGCCCAAGCAGCACATCCACCTGCGAGGCAGCGCTCATGCGGAGGGTGATGAAGTCCCGGCCCGCTTCCCGCTGGTACTTGGCGGGCAGGTGCCGACGATCCCCGATCTGCCGGGCGACATCAAAGCCAACGGCCGACGACTGGTGCTGGCGCAGTGGTTGACGAGCCCCGAGAACCCGCTGGCCGCGCGTGTCATGGCCAACCGGCTCTGGCAGCACCAGTTCGGGCGCGGCATCGTCCGCACCTCCAGCGACTTCGGCCAGCTAGGCGAACAGCCCACGCACCCCGAGCTGCTCAACTACCTCGCCGCCGCGTTCATCGAGCGTGACTGGTCCATCAAGCAGATGCACCGGCTGATCATGACCAGCAAGACCTACCGCATGGCCTCGAGTTCGCACGCGATGGGCATGGACAAAGACCCGGCCAACAACCTGTTCTGGCGATACGACATGCGCCGGCTCTCGGCCGAGGAATTCCGCGACTCGCTTTTGGCGGTCAACGGGTCGCTCAACCGCAAGATGTTCGGCCCGAGCATCTACACGAAGATGCCCGCGGAAGTGCTCGCCACCGCGTCGCGCCCCGATCAGGCCTGGGGCAACTCCAGCGAAGAAGAGCGCGACCGGCGGAGCGTCTACATCCATATCAAGCGTTCGCTGCGTGAGCCGTTGATGTTGGCGCTGGACCAGGCGGAGACGGACACGCCCTGCCCGGTGCGCTTTGCGACGACGGTGCCGACGCAGTCGCTGATCACGCTCAACAGCGAAGTGATGCAGGAAGAGTCGGCGGTGTTTGCCAAGCGCCTGCTTGACGAGGCTGGGCCTAAACTTGAGGACCAGGTGCGGCTGGGCCTGTACTTGGTGTTGTGTCGTGAGCCCGAGGCCTCGCAGGTGGCGGAGAACGTGGCGTTTATCGAGTCGATTATGAAAGAGCACGGGCTTAGCCGTGAGCGTGCGATGGAGTTGTTCTGCCTAGTGGCGTACAACCTCAACGAGTTTGTGTACCTGGATTAAGGGTGGGTGGGACAGGCTTCCAGCCTGTCATTGAAAGATAGTCATTCATGACAGGCTGGA
>JBGSTE010000587.1:0-7344 GCA_041736655.1 Phycisphaeraceae bacterium
GTTTTCCAAGAGCCCCACCCCCAGCGCGCACAAGAAAACCACCCCCGCCCCAAGGCCGAGGGCGGTTCACCGCCCGGTCCGACTGCCGCCCGATCCCCCGTCCCCACCCAAACCTCCCCCGCAGACGCAGCAAACTAAAACCCAACAAAAAACCACCAACATCAACCCCCGCGCGCGCAAAAGCAAAACCCGCATCGCCTCCCCCCAACAACCCCAAGCCCTGCCAACCTTTCGCCAAACGATCAGCCCCACAACCTCAAAACCCACCCGCCCATCACGCACGAACCGCGCGCGCAATACAACAACCTCAAAGCCCCTCGAAGCCGGTCCTGAGCATCAGCGAAGGTCCGGATGGATTTGGGATTTGGGATTTCACAATCCGCCATCCGCCATCCGAAATCCTCCCCCCATAATCTTAAATCGATAATCTTCAATCAAAAATCCAAAACCAAGCCCACCGCTTGCCGCGTCGGCACGCGGCGGGGTCGCAACCCACAGAGAAGTAAAAGGGGTCGGGAGTCGTTCTTAAAGGCTTGTGCGGTAGAATCCGGCTATGGACACGTAAATCGACTCCCGACCCCTTTTTTGAACTCGACCTCTTTTTCGACCCAACGCTTCACCAAAAGATCAGAGTTCACCGTGCAGTTGATACTGTTCAATTTTGTTATAGAGCGTACGGCGAGTGATACCCAGTTCCTCGGCCGCGGCCGTTCGGTTGCCGGCGTGGCGATGGATCGCCTCAAGAATCATTTGCATTTCCATTACAGCCAGAGATCCGATTAGACCAGCGCTTGGGTTGGGCGACGTGGCGGTTGGCTCTTTGACCGCCACGCCTAACTGCCGGCGTGCGCGGTCGAGGGCGCGTTCGATTTCACCCAGGTCGAATGGCTTGGTAACATAGTCGGCCAGCTTGTTGCGGACGGCCTTCTGCGCGGATTTCAGATCGCCAAATCCGGTCAGGATCACGACCTTGGCGTGAGGCCAGTAGCATAGCAGATCGTCCATGAAATCTACGCCGCTCTTGCCGGGCAGATTCAGATCAAGAAGAACAATATCACACGGGGCTTGCTTCATTCGGGTCGCCGCTTCTTCCGCGCTGCCAACGGCAACGACTTCGAAACCCATCCTTGACACAGATCGGCCAAGCAGCTCGCGCAATCGCTTTTCGTCATCGACGATCAGAACACGAAGATCAGACATCGGATCTCTTCTCCCCATTTGCGACGGCCAGACTGACGGTAAATCGGCTGCCTTGGCCGGGCCCATCGCTGTGTGCTTTGAGTTGTCCACCGTGTTGTTGGATGATGGCGTAGCTGATTGACAAACCGAGCCCCACTCCGCTTTGGCCGGTCGTTTTACGTGTTGTAAAAAACGGGTCGAACACATGTTTCAGCGTCGGCGGGTCCATGCCAACGCCGTTGTCAATCACCTCGATGATCATGTTCTCGCCGAAGCTTGAGCAGCGTATCGCAACGACGCCGTTGTCCGGACTTGTCGCCTCAAGAGCATTGATGATCAGATTAAGCAGCACCTGCTTGAGTTCATCGACATTGGCGAAGACCCAAGCACCTTGACCTGTGGAGTTGATTGTGAGCCGGCGACTGCGATAGCTTGGAAAATCTCGCACCAGCGCGACCACCGAAGCGGCGACTTCAAACGCGTCAACGGCGGTGCGGGTTGGCTCTGCGGGGCTGGCCAAGGAGAGCAATCGCCGGACGATATCGCGACAGCGTCTGGATTCTTCGAGGATGACATCAAGGACGGAATTCATTCTGGTTGGATCGACGCCGTACTCGCGTGCTTCCTGTGCGTAGCCGTGGATAATACTCAGCGGGTTGTTGATCTCGTGTGCGACGCCGGCCGCGAGGAAGCCGACGCTTGACAGGCGCTCGGCGTGGGCCAGCTCACGGCTCTTGGTTCGCACCTGTTGTTCCATGTCGCGGTAGAGCGTTTCAAGTTCACCCGCCATGCGATTAAAGTCTGTCGCGAGCGAGGCAACTTCGTCAGACCCGGAATCATCAATTCGGTAAGACAAGTCACCACCGGCCATAGCAGACGCACCGCGGCGAAGCTGATGAACCGGCCGGACGACGCTGTAGTACTGCCATACGCCGGTCCCCGTCGCGAGTAACAGTGCGGCGATAGGCGTGATCAACAGCCACCAATCAAAATGGCGTACTTGTCGCATCGCGCTCACGTGTGTATCGACCACAATCAGATCCATAACGTTGCCAAGGAACTGCACATCCGAAAGACATTGATCGATTCGTTCGAGATCGACTTCGGATTGAGTCTGTCCAGATCCCGCGTCGCGGAGGATGGCTCGGATGCGTTCAAGCGACCGGCTTGCCCGGCCGCGCTCCTGGTCCTGATGGGCCCGATCTGTCGTATGTTCTTCTTGTAGCGCCAGGAATGCTTCGAATTGACTGGCGGCAGAGTTGAGGTGATTGCGCGCTTCGTTGTCGAGGTAACGGTGGAGATACAATTGTGTGCGTGCGGCGACAAGCGACGCGTTTGTTGCGCTGAGTGTCCGTAATTCTTTGTACTCCTCGCTGGCCTGCGCCACGTCCTTTCGCAACGCGTCGACTTGGCGCTGCCCGGCAAACATGACCAATAGGAGGGCAACCAGAATGATCAGTTGTGCGGTCGCGATACGGTGCCAGAGTTGCATGCGTGTATCCCTAAGTTGCAGGTGTATTGCATCACCAAGATGTCATGCGACCGTCGACTGTGAAAGTTTTTCCCATCTAAAAAAACTCTCGGCACGACATGAAAATCTCTAAACACATGCTACATCAGATCTTAAAAAGTATCGCCATATGTGACCGTTCGGTAGCTCATTTGATCACAGGGTAAACCTTGACAGGCGAGAAGCGTATCTCGACACCAACGCCCGCAAGGGAAGCAACAAGGAGCATTGCGATGTCCAAGGAACACGGGTCAGATCACTACAGGGTTAAAGCTGTTTTACTTGCCGCAACCGCGATGGGGCTTGCGCCGGATTCTCATGCAACGTCAATCTACGGAACGCTGAGCAACTTTGATATTTACAACACAACACCAGAGCCTGCCGAGGGTGCTGAGATCGAGTTGGAGGGTTGCGACGTTACTAGCATCGGCGGACACTTCCCGTCACATTTCGATTCTTACTCGGTACTGCCGTACAACGACGCTAGCAGCTCAGGCGTTCGTATCCGTTTCACCGGATACAACTTCAACCTGCCACTGACCGGCGGGTCGCTTGCTCCAAACCCAAACCCTGTCAGTACGAACGGCCACCAGTTGACGAACTCCGCGGGCGGTGAACACTTCGGCTTCTGGCTGCAGGGCATGCAGCCGACGGCGACGCGATTCTTCTGGCTCAACGACTTGGGCGGTGGAACGTATGAGCGGATCGGTACCAATCCTGCCGTCGTTCCCGGACCGACCTGGGCCTATGTGCCGCCTGTCAACCCAGGCGAATTGCCGCGACTCCAGGCCGTGGTCAAAGTGCCCGAACCGGTCGAGCCGGCCGAGGTGCCCGAACAGCGTGCGGACTCGACGTGGATGAAGGTTTACAAGGTGAAATTGCCCGCATCGGCCGTCCCCAAAGATCCGGCTGCGATGCAGGAGTTGTTGATGCAACTGATTTCAGATGCCAACCCTGAGAACGAGTCGCCCGACGAGCCCCTGCACAACATCGTGCCGTTCGGCGACGATCCCGTGGAAATCGAGGCGGAGTGGGAGCTTCTTGAAGGCGGGAGGAACCCGAAAGAGAGGGTGGGTGAGGACGTGATCGAGAATCCAGAGAAACCGAAGCTGGTGATTCGCCGATACGAGTTTTTCGAATACACCGGCGCGTATGATGAAGAACACGAACCGGTGACGGAGTTCACAGAAACCGATTTGCTGCTTCCGCCCGACGGCGAGCTGGGCAAATTCCTCTCGGCAAACATGGTCGCCGCCGTATTGAACCCGGTCCCCGAGCCAGCTTCCCTTGCATTGCTGATCTCGCTTGCTCCCATGATGATGCGCCGGCGTAGAACCGACTGAAGACATCCCCCACATTGATCCGCGCAATGGCGTATAGCGATTTGGTTTTTACGTTCGGTGCGTGAACGCGGGGATCAAATCGGGGTCGGGATGGCCATGGCTAGTGCTAAGTACGACGCATTTGATGCGGGTAGTCGTAAAGCCGCTCCAGAGCGTTCTCGTATCAACATGGAGATTCTTGATGAAGCGTGTCTTGATTTGGGACCTGCCTACCCGGTTGTTTCACGGGTTGTTCGCCATCGGTTTTAGCATCGCGGCGCTGCTCGCTTTGGGATTTGGTGAGGAGAGCCGATTCTTTCCTTATCACGCGATCATCGGCCTGACTTTGGCCTTGATGGTAATCATACGGGTTCTGTGGGGTTTGATCGGTAGCCGGTATGCGCGTTTCAGATCGTTCTTGTTTAAACCCGCAGATGTGGCTGTCTATTTGAGCGGCGTACTCACCGGTCGTGGCGGGCGCCACGCAGGGCACAATCCCGGTTCTGCTTATGCGATTCTGGCGATGCTTGTCGTGATGCTTGGCTTGGCCATCACCGGGATAATGATGGGTACGGGAAACGAAAGCGTGGAGGAAGTGCACGAGCTACTCGCCTACGCGATGCTGGCGCTCGTCGGCGCCCACATCTTGGGCGTGATCGTTCATACCGTGCGATACCAAGACAACATCACCGCGAGCATGATCCATGGTCGAAAGACTGTGGATGAGCAATCGGGTATTCGCTCTGCCCGTCCCGTTGTGGCAGCGGTTTTCCTGTTCATTTGTGTTGGGTGGATCGGGGCATTAATCCGATCGTATGACCCCGGCACACAATCGACATGGTTGCCGCTGGTGGGGATGCGCCTGACACTGGGTGAAGCAGAGTCCGTTGAGAAGGGTGTGTCCAGTGAGCACTTGCAGCCGGATGATGCGGATGACGACTAGGGCATGAAATGGAGCAGATTCAACCGCCCCGATCGTTGATATATTGGTATCTGCCACACTTTTGGGAAGGAAAAGGGGTCGGGATCGGCGTTGGTGCGGGGTGAAGCACTTGCGCCGATCCCGACCGGGCTGTTGCCACGATTCGGCAACGGGCTAGGGCTTTGGCGAAGCCGTTGTTGAGCCGTCCAGGAACTGCTTGACACGCGGGTCCGCGGCCAGCGATTCCACGGCATCCGATTTGGACTGACGCCACTGCGCGAGAAACACGGCCTCCTCGTCGGGGCTGAGATTGATCTGCGTCACGATGGGGCTTGATTGATATGGGCGGGCATCGACGAGGAAGATGCGCCCTTTATCCAATGCGTAATCCAATTCGTAGTTTTTCCCACTGAGCGTGAGCGTGCGGCCGTTGCTGCGGTATTCAACCGGCAGGTAGCCATCTTTCCGCAGGAACCCCTTGAGTGTCAGAAAGTCAGAGCTTCCTTCGTGGGACTTGCCGGCGGCGTCCTCGTAGATATTGGTGAACAGCACAAAGTGCAGGTCCTCACCACTGCTGTGGTAGTGCAGTCTTTGTCCCTGAGCCTCGGAGTACCCGGTCGTGTTCACCGAGCAACCGGCCAGGCAAATCGCGCCCGCGACAAACAGGGCAACACAAGACATGAGCGGTACAAATCGTTTCATCAATCAGCCTTTCGGGTAGGAGGTTTTCGTTCTTGCAGCCCGCATTACAATCGGGCATTGGGCTTGGTACTGCTGCCTCGGAATACAGCAGGACGGCGGCGGTGTCAGGGGCTTGCAGGGCTCGGCCGCGTGATGGCGGCTCATCAGACAGTGCGAGAACCACGGGCAAATGCTCTAATCGGAATTGCAAAAAAAATCGGACTCCATCTTCCGCCGATGGGCCGGTCGGGCTGAACCTTCGCGCAACCTGCTCGTGCGAGCATTTAATGGGAGTGGTATGAGACCTTCGACTAGCTGCTGGCACGACCCCACGGCATGCCTCAAGGCGGGCACGCCGTGGGCTTGGAGCGAGTAAATAGAAGGTCTCGTATGCGTTTCGAGGAAAGAACAGCGGTCGAGAAAATTGATCAACGGTTTAACCGCTGATCGCTGCTGCGTACCCAGTCAGCGAGCGGCTCACGGCTGCGTCGAAATTTCGAGCGTCGCGGGGGGCTCTTGTCTGACTTTTGCCTGATCGAGCAATTGGATTTGCTCGACGAGCGGCAGCGCACGCTCCAGTTGGCCGGCGTCCCTGTAGGCCTCGGCGAGTTCGCGCATGGTGGCGATCGTGTAGGGGTGGTCGACGCCGAGCTTTGCTTTGTAGCCTTCAAGAGCCCGCTCCAAGAACGGCAGGGCACGATCCAGCTGACCGGCTTCTATGTAGGTCAAGGCCAGGCTGCGTTGGGTGGAAAGCGTATCGGGGTGCTCGTCTCCCAACATCACCTTGCAGCGCTCGAGCGTGAGCTCCAGGAGGCCGATCGCGCGGTCGATCTGGCCGACGGCCCTGAAGGCCAGGGCATAGTTATGCATGGTGGCGATGGTGCTTGGATGATCGCCGCCAAGTTCTACGTATTTGATCCTGAGGGTTTGCTCGAAGAGCGGCAGAGCGAGGTCCATCCGGCCCGCGCTCATGTAGGCTGTGGCGAGGCTGTCCATGCCCTTGAGCGTGTAGACATGGTCTTCGCCCATAACCTTCTTTTGTAGTTCGAGCGTTTGCTCGAAGAGCGATATCGCGCGGTCTAGCTGGCCGTCGCGTCTGTACCCGAGGGCGAGGTTGTTCATGTAGGTCATCGTTTTGGGGTCCTCAAGGCCACGAAGCTCCTGGCTGAGTTTCACGACGTGTTCCAAAAGCGGCAGGGCGCGATCGAGCTGGCCGGCATCCATGTAGGCCAGGGCGAGGCTGTTCGTCGTGCTGGTCGTGTCGGGGGAATCTTCCCCCAGGCGCGACTTCTGGAGGTTGAGGGCTTGCTCCAGGAGCGGTATTGCGAGGTGTGGTTGGCCGGCAAGCGAGTAGGCGGCGGCGAGGCTGCTCATGCTCATGAGCGTGGTTGGGTCGTTGTCTCCGAGCACAGCGGTGAAGGTGTTGTAAGCCCGCTCGAACAGCTTGATGGCATCCTCCGGGTAGCCAAGCGAATACAGCGACACACCCAAGCGATGCTGCAACTTCGCCACCGCCATGGGGTCGCCGACCGAATCCTCATCCAACTGGTCCGCCGCCTGGACAAGGCGCTCGGCGAGTACCGCTTCGAGCGGCCGGTTGCCTTTTTCCACCCGTGCGATGTCAAGGTCTCTGAAGATCGAGGTGATGATCTCGTTGCCCTTCTCGATTTGCTTGAGGCGTTTCTGCGCTTGCTCGTTGGCTTGCTTCTCGCGTGCGGCGGCGGCGGTGG
>JBGSTE010000602.1:0-8668 GCA_041736655.1 Phycisphaeraceae bacterium
ACAATCTCAGCAGGAAGATGCTGACCTACGCGACCGGGCGAGGGACCGAGCCTTTTGATCGGCCTACGATTCAGAAAATAGCCAAGTCCGTCAGTGATAACGACGATCGATTTCAGGCATTGATTGAAGCGGTCGTCCTCAGCGATGCATTCCGTAAGGCCAGAGGCCGGGAGATCAAACCATGACCAGACCCGCAACCGATCCGAACAGGCGCTTCAACATCAGCTCCGGCCGATCCGGCATGCTCTCTCGCCGCACCGTGCTCAGGGGTCTGGGCGTGACGCTCGCGCTGCCTATGCTCGACGCGATGCTTCCGGGCACGATGACGAATGCATTGGCGCAGGCTGCGGGTGCAAAAAGCAGCGCTGCACCGACGCGCATGGCGATGATCTTTGCGCCCAACGGCGTCAACTACGACCACTGGCTTCCCCAAGGCGAGGGCCGGCGGTACAACCTCTCGCCCACGCTTGAGCCGCTCGAACCGGTTCGCAAGCACATCAACATCATGACCGGCCTGACGCTCGACAAGGCGCGTGCCAACGGCGACGGCCCCGGCGACCACGCGCGATCCGCCGCCACCTTCCTCACCGGCCGCCAGGCACGCAAGACCTCGGGCAACGACATCAAGCTCGGCATCAGCATCGATCAGTTCGCCGCCCAGCAGATCGGTAAGGACACGCGACTGCCGTCACTGGAGCTCGGAACCGAAAGCAGCCGAAACGCTGGTGACTGCGACTCGGGCTACGCCTGCGCGTATGTCTCCAATGTCGCCTGGGCCGACGAAGACACGCCCATGCCCAAGATGGTCAACCCGGCAGATGTGTTTGGACAGATGTTTGGTGATATAAGCAATATCGACGCTGCCGTAGAGCGACAGGACGCCGCACGACGACGCGGCAGCATCCTCGACTATGTCATGCAGGACACCGAGCGCCTCGAACGCCGACTGGGCCAGTCCGATCGCAACAAGATCGACGAGTTCCAGACCTCGATCCGCGAGATCGAGCGGCGGATCCAGCAGGCACGCACCGGCGAAGAGGTCAAGGCCCCGGACATGCCCGCACCCCTGGGCATTCCCCCGAAGGTCTCCGAACACCTGGACCTCATGTACGACCTGATGCTGCTGGCCTTCCGCATGGACATCACCCGCGTCAGCACGTTCATGGTCGGCAACGGCGGGAGCAACCGGCGCTTCGAAGAGCTGGATATCCACGAAGGCCACCACACCCTCAGCCACCACCGCGGCCAGGATGACATGGTCGACAAGATCCGCAAGATCGACCGCTTCTACACCGAACGCTTCGCACGCTTTGTCCAGAAGATGGCCCAGACACCCGAAGGCGAAGGCACACTCCTGGACCACAGCATGGTGCTCTACGGCAGCGGTATCTGCGACGGCAACCGACACAACCACGAGAACCTGCCGATCCTCATGGCCGGCCGTGCCAACGGCTCGATCGATACCGGCCGGCTGATCCACTACGGCCGCGAAACCCCGCTGTGTAACCTCTACCTGTCCATGCTCGACCGCGCCGGCTGCGATGTCAAGGAGTTTGGTGACGCCACGGGCAGGATCGAAGGCCTCAAGGCTTAGGCGTGTTAAACTTCACAGGCATGAATTACATCACATCAATCCTCAGTGCGATTCTTTTCACGCTTCCTGTTTTCGCCGCCGATCGGCCCAACATCGTCTTCATCCTCGCCGACGACCTGGGCTGCACCGACCTGGGCGCGACCGGCAGCGACTACTACCTCACGCCCAACCTCGACAAGTTCGCCACGCAAGCGCTGCACTTCACCAGCGCCTACTCCAACTGCGCCAACTGCGCGCCGACCCGCGCGGCGCTCATGTCCGGCATGTATGCCCCGCGCACCGGCATCTACACCGTCGGCGAGTCGGACCGCGGCGACGGCAAGGGCCGGATGCTCATCCCCACCGAAAACAAGACCCGGCTTGAACCGAGCGTTGTCACGATCGCCGAGGTGCTGCGCGATGCCGGCTACAACACGGCGATGATGGGCAAGTGGCACCTGGGCGACGGCGAGACGGGGCCGAAGAACCAGGGCTTTGACTACGTGCCTTACTACGCCCACGGCACGCGTTCGTTCATCGCGCCGTATAAGACCGCCGGCCTGCCCAACGATGCACCGGAGGGCGAGTACCTCTCTGATCGTCTCGCGCAGGAGGCGGCCAAGTTCATGAAGAGCCAGAAAGGTGCGGACAAGCCTTTCTTCCTGTACCTGCCTTTCTTTTCGGTCCACACGCCGATCAATCCCAAGCCGGACCTCGTCGAGAAGGCGAAGCAGCGCATCGTGGGCGTACACCACAAGGACCCGCAGTACGCCGGCTTTGTCGAGAGCCTGGACGGCGCGGTGGGCCTCGTGCTCAGCGCGATCGATGAACTCGGGCTGGCGGACAACACGATCGTGATCTTCGCGTCTGACAACGGCGGCAACGGGACGTACACCGACCAGCACCCGCTGCGCGGCAGCAAGGGTATGTTCTATGAAGGCGGCATCCGCACGCCGCTGTTCGTGCGTTACCCCGGCGTTGCCAAGGCCGGCGCAACCTGCGATGAGCCGGTGACGCTGCTGGACTTTTATCCCACGCTCACCGAGATCGCCGGCGGCAAGCATCCGACCGGTCAGCCGGTCGATGGTAAGTCGCTGTTGCCTTTGTTCAAAGACAACCAACAGGCGCTGGGCCGTGATGCGATTTACTTCCATTTCCCCTGTTATCTGCAGGGCTATCCGGGCGGTGAAAACGAAGAGGCGCAGCGATCGCCCTGGCGAGCGACACCTTGCAGCGTGATCCGCAGCGGCGACTGGAAGCTCATCGAGTACTACGAGACCGGCAAGGTCGAGCTCTTCAATCTCAAAGACGACGTCGGTGAAGCACGCGATCTGTCACAAACGAACAAAGAAAAAGCAGTGGAACTATTGGGCAAGCTCCACGCCTGGCAGAAGTCGGTCGACGCACCGATCCCGACGCAGCGGAACCCCGCATACGAAGGTCAATGACCGAGCATGCGTCATCGCGTGCTGAATCGATGCACCATCGTGTGCGTGTAGGTTTGGCCCGGACGAAGCACGGCGTTACTGAGTGTCGGCTGGTTGGGCGAGTCGGGGAAGACCTGTGTTTCGAGGCAGAAACCCGTGCGGTGGTTGTGGGGAACCCCGCCTTTGCCGATCGATGAACCGTCCATGTAGTTGCCGGTGTAGAACTGGATGGCGGGCTGGTCGGTTTCGATCTGCATCACTCGGCCGGTGCCGGGGTCGAAGGCTTCAGCGGCCAGTCGTAGCATGCCGGGTTTGCCGTTGACCGCCCAACTGTGGTCGTAACCGATGCCGTTCTTCAGTTGCGTGTCGTCGTTGTTGATGCGGTCGCCGATGCGGCGTGGCCGACTGAAGTCCATCGGCGTGTCGTTGACCGGCTGGATGCCGGCGAGCGGGATGCCTTTGTCATCGGTGGGTGCGTAGCCGTCGGCATTGAGTTGCAGCATGTGATCTAGGATCGACTGCCGCGGGTCGCCGGTGAGGTTCCAGTAGGTGTGGTGCACGAGGTTGACGACGGTGGGCTTGTTGGTCGTGGCCGCAAACTTCACGATCAGTTCGTTGTTGTCGTTGAGCAGGTAGGTGACGGTAGTGTTGAGCTGGCCGGGGTATCCCTCTTCGCCGTCGGGGCTGAGGTAGGTGAAGGTCACGCCCGAGCCGTTGTCTTGCTCGAAAGACTCTGCGGACCAGACTTTCTTATTAAAGCCGATGGTGCCGCCGTGCAGGTGGTGCGGGTCGTTGTTGGTCGCGAGGGTGTAGGTGTTGCCGTCGAGGGTGAATTTGCCATTGGCGATGCGGTTGCCGTATCGGCCGACGGAGGCGCCCATGTAGCTGCCGTCTTTGACCCAGCCGTCAAGCGTGTCGTAGCCGATGGTGATGTCGGCGAGTTTGCCGTCGCGGTCTTTGGTTTCAAGGGACACAAGGGTTGCGCCAAAGTCGGTGACCCTGGCGACGGTGCCTTGCTTGTTGCGGAGGGTGTAGAGCCGGGCGGTCTGTCCGTCGGCGAGTGTTCCGTAGTCGGTGGTCACGACGACTCCAGTCTGGGTGCAGGCGGTGAAGCAGAGCAGGGCGAGTACGGCGAGGCAAAGGGCAGGGACACGATACGTCATGGCGGGGCGGCGATGGGCGGTCATCGTTGGCTCCTTTAAGAGGGGTGTTGTCTGAAGCGGTTTGAGTGTACGTGAGAAAATCAGGAATTGAAATAGGCTGGTCGGCGGACGTGTCTTAAGATAGCGACATGAGACTGCGTGCAGGGATGATACTGGGGCTGCTCGGGCTGTTGGCTTTGCCGGTGGCGGGGGAGGTCGCCGTGTTTGCCAGCCAGCCGACGCAGCGCGAGTCTGGTCCAGGCGGGCGTGACTACACCTACGAGCGTGTGGTCACGACACGCTACGGGCAAGGCGCGGAGAGTTACTGGCTCTTCGAGCCGGCCGACGCGGATAAAACAAAACCCCTTCCGGTCATCGGCCTGCTGCACGGGCTTAACGCGACGGACTACAGCATCGCCTGGCTATGGATCGAGCACCTGGTCCGCAAGGGCAACGTGGTCGTCTTCCCGCAGTATCAGCAGGGTCTGCTCCTGGACCACACGACGTTTACTCAGAAGAGCGCCGAGGCCTTGGCGCAGGCGATCAAACAGTTGGATGGCGACAAGCACTGCCTGGCCGACCGCGAACGCTTCGCCCTCGCCGGCCACTCGCTGGGCGGGACGATCGCCGCCAATCTCGCGGCCCGGCACGAGCACTATCAACTCCCGCAAGTACGCGCGGTGATGTCGGTCCTGCCCGGCGATGTCAAGGCGGACAAGGGCTTGGCCGCACTTCTGCCCTCGATGCTCGAAGACCACGCGACGATCCCGCGCGGCACACTGATGCTCGTGATCGCTGCCGAGGACGACGGCATCGTCGGCCAGCGCACCGCCAAAGCGATCTACAACGGCGCGACCGGCGTGGCGGATGAGGACAAGAACTACCTGCTCTTACATGCGGATGCCTACGGCCGACCCGCGCTGATTGCCGACCACCTCGTGCCGCTGTCCTACATCGATCGATATGGACAGCGGCGGGCCGACGCGCTGGACTTTGCCTTGTGGCGCTGGCTCGATGCGCTGACCGACGCAGCGTTCAACGGCGGGAGGTATCGTGCCATTGCGCTGGGCAACACGCCCGAGCAGCGTGACCTGGGACGATGGTCCGATGGCACGCCGGTCCGCCCGCCGACGGTGACGGATCAGCCGTGAAGAACGCGATGGCCTGGCGCTCCCGTGAAACACCACCATGAAGATCGGCCTGGTTCAACTTAATTCGCAGGACAACATCGCTGAAAACCTCGATCAGGCGTCCTCATGGATTGTTCAAGCGGCCCAGCAAGGCGCCGACTTGATCGCGCTGCCCGAGGTGATGCACCTGCGTGTCGGCCCGGTGCTGGCGGAGCGCTATCTGCAAACCGCTGAGCCGATCCCCGGGCCGATCACTCAACGCTTTGGGCAGCTTGCAAGACAACTAAGCGTCCACCTGCTGCTGGGCTCGATCGGTGAAACCAGTGGCGATGCAAGGAAGATTTACAACACCTCGGTGCTGCTTGGGCCGCAGGGACAGATGATCGCACGCTATCGCAAGGTGCACCTCTTTGATGTGCGTGTTGATGCGCAGACCGGCGACCGCGAGTCGGACCGATACCTGCCCGGCGATGAACTGGTCACGGCTGACACTTCTTTTGGAAAACTCGGCCTGTCGATCTGCTATGACCTGCGCTTCCCCGAGCTTTATCGCGCGATGGCCATTCAAGGTGCGCGTGTCGTTTTCGTACCCGCCAACTTCACACACGCCACCGGAACGGCGCACTGGATGACGCTCCTGCGTGCCCGCGCGATTGAGAACAACCTGTTCATCGTCGCCCCGGCTCAGTGCGGGGATTTTCCGCAGGGTTTTCAGGCCTTTGGCCACAGCGTGGTGATCGACCCGTGGGGCAAGGTGCTGTGCGAGATGGACGACAAGCCGGGCGCTACGGTGGTGGAGATCGACCTGTCGCAGGTGTCACGCGTGCGGGCGATGCTGCCGGCGCTGGAGCAACGTCGGCCGGATGTATATGCCAAATGGATCAGCACCGGCGTGTGATAAAAAATTTTTTGCCGGGGACATGCAATAAATAAAAATTTCTCTGGACAGAAGCAGCCGATTCGTGTTCAATACGTGTCCTGCCATAAACACTGTGTTTGCAACCTAATCCGTTCGTTTTACACCGATCGGACCCCCGCCTTAGCACACAGGAGTCAGCCATGATCTTCAGCTTTGCGTCCTCGTCGTCGCCCGGCCCGCACCGCGAGTTGGGTGTTCCCGATGAACAGGAAGTTTTCTCCGATGGTGAGGAGGTTCGCGAAGAGATCAGCGCGACGCTCGCGACACTGATGCCCTGGGGCGTGTCGATCCTGGTGCACATGGCGTTGATCGTGCTGGCGTTCTTTCTGGTTTGGCAGACGATCGTGCCCGCCGGGGAGCAGGACACCGTGCCGACGCTCAGCCGAGTGCCGGATGTGAGTGCGCCTTCAAAGGAGTCGAGCCTGGAGCCGGCGTCGTCGTCCGCCTCGGCGATGCTCGTGGTGCCGACGGTGGTGCCAACGGTGATGTCGCCAAAGGTAGTCAAGCCGGTGATGCCGGGGTTTAATCTGCAGACGGTTGCGACCATCCAGACACCACAGCATCAAAACGCGCCGTTTTGCTGCCCGGGCACGGGTGTAGGTAAGAAGAACGGGCCGTTCGAGGTGGGCGATGAAGACGGGGATAAAAACAGCAAGGGCGGCTCCAGTAAGGTTGTCTTCGTTGTCGATGCCTCCGGCTCGATGGTGGATGTGCTGCCGTTCGTGGTCAATGAACTTAAACGGGTGGTCAACGCAGAGCTTGGCCAGGAGAACGAGGCGACGGTGCTGTTCTTCAGCGGCCACGGCGTGTTCGAGATACCCGGCCAATCGGGGCTGCGGCCGGTTACCGCCCAGTTCAAGGAGCGTTTCCACGCGTGGGTCTCGCTGGATAACCACCAGTACCAGACCGGCGGCCGGGGCAGCCTGTTTGTCCGTCAGGCCCTGACCCGGGCCTTGGGGTATCAGCCGGAGGTGGTTTATCTGCTCTCGGACAACCTCACCGGCGGGGGCCAGGGCGCGACACAGCACGAGCTGTTTCAGGACGAGCTTCTGGACCTGGTGCGGGCGAAGAATGATTCGAATTCACCTGCTAGAATATCGACGGTACAGTTTTTATATGAGGACCCGCTGGTCCGGGCCGGGCTGACCGGCACGCTGCAGCGGATTGCCGACGAAACCGGCGGCAATTACCGGTTTGTCAGCCAGAGTGAACTGAAGCTGCGTTGATCGCGCCGCCTTGTGAAGGATTGAAACGACGGAGACACGCCATGCTCTTTGGATTTGCCTCGCCTAGCAACGACTCGCCGAAGAACCCGCAGACCGTCGTCAACCCTGACGAGGAACTGCTGGAAGAAGAGGAATCGGTCGGCGATGAGATCAATAAGACGCTGGTGGCACTGATGCCCTGGGGCATTTCGATTCTGTTCCACGTCGCGCTGATCGTGGTGGCGTTCTTTCTGGTGTGGCAGACGATCATCAACGCTCCAGAAGAGCAGCCGGTGATCCCGTCGACGAAGATCAGCGAGACGCCCGGGGCGCCGATGGTGATTGAAGAGGTGCAGGAGCAGTCGGCCGACACGCCGATGACGGTGCCGGTGGTGGACCCGACGGTGACCAACCCTACGCCGACGGTGACCAACACGCCGATCCCCACCAAGCTCATGGGCCTGACCTTCAAGGGCGGGCAGAGCGGCGGGCCCCTGGGCAACACCAACGGCACCGGCGACTTCGGGACCGACGTCTTTGGCAACGGCGGCAACGCCCGGAACATCGCGTTCATCGTCGACGCCTCGGGCTCGATGGTCGACGTCCTGCCGTTTGTGATTAACGAACTTAAGCGCGTGGTCAACGCGCTGCAGCCGGCGCAGGAGATCACGATCATCTTCTTCTCCGGCGAAGGGGTGTACGAAGTGCCCGGCGGCGGTGGCGTAAAGGGCCTGCGAGCCTGTACGCCCAAGTTCAAGGAGGACATCCGCGAGTGGGTGTCGCTGGAGAACTTCCAGTACAAGACCGGCGGCCGGGGCAGCCAGAACGTCGAGTCCGCGATCCTTCGGGCCCTGAGCTACAAGCCGCAATTGGTGTTCCTGCTGTCGGACAACCTCACCGGCGGGGGCCAGGGCGCGACGCAGCACGAGATCTTCCAGCCCAAGCTGATGGAAGCGATCACCAAGGCCAACAAGTTCACGCCGCCGGCCAAGTTCAACACGATCCAGTTCCTCTACGAGGACCCGCTGGTCGCCGCCGGGCTCACCGGCACTTTGCAACTGATCGCCGACCAGACCGGTGGGAACTACAAGTTCATCGGCGCCCGCGACCTGAACCTCAAGTAACCGTTAACAGAGATAGCGCTCCGGGGTGGAGAGCGATACCGCATGACCCGACGACTGTTTAAGCTGCTCAAGACCTCGGCCCGCACGGCGCTGCTGTTGTCGGCCGTTGCGCTGGCGCTGCCGACCCATGCCGACGCGCTCAAGCGGG
>JBGSTE010000614.1:0-10460 GCA_041736655.1 Phycisphaeraceae bacterium
TCCAGGTGGCTCGGGCCCCCGGCCATGCACAGGAAGATGACGCGCTTGGCCTTGGGCGCAAAGTGCAGCGGGTCGATCACGCCCTTGAGCGGGTCCGATGACGCGGGGATCGCCAAGGCGCGATCCGCCTGCATCAGCCCGCCCAGCGCCATCGCGCCGATGCCCAGCGACACGTGGCCCAGGAACTGCCTGCGCGTGACCCGCTGCATCTGCGCGTATTCCTGGTGGACCAGCTCGGCAAATTCGGTTTTCTTTGACATCGTTACAACTCCTGTTACGGCCGCGTAATCGTCTCGTGCAGGTTCAGGATCGCCCGGCCCACTTCCGTCCAGGCGGCGTGCTCGACCACATCCAGCGCCTCGTCGCGCGGCGAGAGGCCCACGGCCAGCAACTGCTGAGCACGCTCCGGCTGGGCCTTGAATTCCTGACGATTTCTATTGAGTAACTCGAGGATGATCTTCGCCTCGCGGTCACTGGCCTTGCGCGACAGGGACTCACGCATCGCCCAGTCCAGGCGTGCACGGTCATCGCCCTTGGCTTCGGTGAGGATCCGCTGGGCGAACTGCCGGGCAGCCTCGACGAAGGTCGGGTCGTTCATCAAGACTAGCGAGGCCAAGGGCGTGTTGGAGATCGATCGCTTGGCGGTGCACTCTTCACGCGTCGGGGCGTCAAAGGCCTTGAGCATCGGGTGCAGGAACTGCCGCTGCCAGTGCACATACACGCCACGCCGCCACTGGTTGGCGTCTTCGTGCTGTTTATATTTTCGCGTCGGGAAGTTCAGGTGCATGTAGTACCCCTCGGGCTGGTAGGGGCGTACCGACTCGCCGCCGATCTGATCGACCAACAGGCCGCTGATCAGGAGCGCGTTGTCGCGGATCACCTCGGCCGGCAGGCGGCGCTGGCTCTGACGCGCGAACAGTTCGTTGTTCAGATCGACCGACAACAGCTTTGAGTTTGGCTCGGAGGACAGGCGGTAGACCCGCGTCATCGCCATCGTCTTCATCAGGGCCTTGACGTCCCAACCCGAGTCGACAAAGGCAAGCGTCAGCCGGTCGAGCAGTTCCGGGTGGTTGGGTGGCATGCCCTGCCCGCCGAAGTCGCCCAGCGAGGTGCACAGACCTTCGCCGAACATGAGGTACCACAGCCGGTTGACCATGACCCGCGCGGTCAGTTCGCCGCTGCCGCCTTGATCCATCGGCGTCACCATCCAGCGGGCCAGGTCCAGCCGCGTCGGCACCGAGCCGTCTTTCACTTGGAGCGTGCCCATAAACTTAGGCACCGCCGGCGACAACACGTCGCCGCTTTCATCCAGCCAGTTTCCGCCCGGCAGCAATCGCACAGGGCGGTATGCCGCCGGCTCGTGCTGCTTACTGATCATGACCTTGCGCGGTTTGATCGCGTCGATCGCCGACTGAATCGCCGTGCGATCCGCATCGCTGCCCGCCTTGGCCAGCTCTTCCTGCAGACGCGCAAGCTGTTCCTTATCCAAAGGCGAGAGCACCTCGAGCTCCGGCTCGCGGGGCGTGGGCAGCTTGTTTCGCACGCCGTCCGCGTCAAGGTGCTTGAGGTCATCCATCTGCCCGAAGAATGCCGCAAGCGAGAAAAAGTCGTGCGCGGTGTAGGGGTCGTACTTGTGGTCATGGCACTGGGCGCAGCCCACCGTCGCGCCCATGTACACCTGCGTCATGTTGCGGACGCGGTCGGCGTCGTAGATCGCCGTGTACTCCTTGGCCTGAAGCCCGCCCTCGTGCGTGGTCTGGTGCAGGCGGTTGTAAGCACTGGCGATGACCGCGTTGCCCGTCGAATCCTCAACCAGATCGCCTGCGATCTGATGGGTAACAAACTGGTCATAAGGCAGGTTCTGGTTGTAGGCCCAGATGACCCAGTCGCGGTAAGGCGTGATGTTCTGCGTCTGGTCGCCGTGGTAGCCGACCGTGTCGGCAAAGCGCACCAGGTCCAGCCAGTAGATCGCCATCCGCTCGCCGAAGTGCTCGTTCGCCAGCAGGCGATCGACAAGCTTCTCATATGCGTCCGGCGATTTGTCACTGACAAACGCATCAACCTCCGCAGGCGTCGGCGGCAGGCCGGTGAGGTCAAAACTCAGTCGCCGGATCAGCGTCACCCGATCGGCATCTTCAACCGGCGATAAGCCCTCAGCTTCAAGCCGGGCCAGCACATAGTTGTCGATCCAGTGCGCGGGCCATGCCTTGTTCCTGACCTGTGGCGACGCGCTTGTCTTGGGCTTCACATACGCCCAGTGCGGCTGGTACTCAGCGCCCTGCTCGATCCAACGTTTGATGAGTTGCTTCTGCCGATCGGTCAGCACCTTGTGGCTGTCCTTGGGCGGCATCGGCATCTTGCGGTCGTTGATCCTGACCCACGCCTCGCTCGCGGCCGCTTCGCCGGGCTTGATGGCCACGACATCGTCGTACAAAACCTTGGTCGCCTGTTCAAAGGTATGCAGGCTCAGGTCCGCCTCGACCGCGTGCAGGTCCGGGCCGTGGCAGGCAAAGCAGTTTTCTGTCAGGATCGGTCGGATATCGCGGTTAAAGTCGACCCGGTCCGGCAGGGGCCTGTCCTGCTTGGTGTCCGCGACAAGCCGGATCTCCGGCTGCGCTAAAGCCAACTGCTGCAAATGGTTGCCAACCCGATCCGCATCCTGAAGATCAGCGCGCGGGATTGCAACATAGCCTAGCCCCGCGATCGCACACCCGGTGATGAACAATCCCAACAGAATGTGTACCCGTTTGATCATGGCTGTTGGCTGATCTTTCATAGGTGGCCTTGCCCTATCGATGCGATAAACAGGGTCAATCTTACACGCAATCCCGACGCCGGCGTGCGATGGAGCGTACACCTGAATCGGGTAAAGCGGCAATCCAACACCCCATTTTAGCGCCGGCAATGCCTGCGGGCAAGTTCTTTGGAACTTTGACCACACCGGTCCGGGAACAAAGAGGAATCGAATGATGCACTTGCATTTTGATTGATTGTGCTATACTTCCGGGCTCGACCCCGTATCCCAACTTATTCGCACTCCGGGCTAACTCAGGGAGTTCTGATGTCACGCACCGCCATCTTTGCCAACGCATTCAACGAAATTATTCAAAAAGCAAGAAAAGAAGCCGACCAGCAGAAGTCGATGATTGAACGTCAACTGACCCAGGCCCGCGAGCAGTCGGAGCAGGCTCAGAAAAAGGTCGCAGACCTCGAGCGCCAGTTGGCCGACATCGACGACGAACTGGCGGTGGGTCTGGTCGCTGCCGCGCGTGATGCGGGGATCAAGATCGACCTCAAGCGAGCGACCGCCGCGGTGGTCCAGCCAACCCCCGCAGCGAATGACTCACAGCGACGCCCGCGTGGCGACAACACCCGCGAGAAGGCCGCCATCATCGCCCTGCTCAAGAAGCATCAGGGCCGCTGGCTGGCTTCCACGGAAATCAAGGACACCACCGGCGTCGAACGCCCGGTGAGCCTGCTCCTTAAAGGCGAAGAAGGCATCGAGAGCCAGGGCAAGGGCCGCGGCGTGCAGTACCGCATCCTCTGATCAGCCTCCCATCAATCAATCGCCCGCTTGCGGGTGCCCACGGGCGAACCGATCATCCGGTCGCCCGTTGATGTGATCATGTATCCGTAGCCGCCGCGTAACACGCGGGGGTCGAGTCGTGGAAATCGTTTGGCGACGAACCATGCCTTACCCGATCGCAAGCGTGTCAACATGACACCCCCGGGCGTTGCCCGGCGGCTACGCAGGCGAAAACGCACCTGAATCAAAAATAGGATCCGTACTACTTGGCTCGGTATCAGGCCGTGAAGAACACCCGCTCGGCGGTGCCGCGCAGGATCGCGCGACGATCGGCCAAGGACAAGTTGGGCATGCCCCAGCGGATCAAATCGACCGCCTGAGCAAAGTCGTTGCCGTTGTTCAGTTGGTACGGGCAGTCGCTGGCCCACATCAGGCGGTTTGGGCCAAAGGCCTCGACCAGGCGCTGGACCATCGGCGCCAGGTCGTCGTAGGGCGGCTTCTGATCGGCGAACTTGTAAAAAGCCGAGACCTTGACGTACACGTTCGGATGCCGGGCCAGCCGCGTCAGCGAATCGACGGTCTGCGGCTTATTCATGTCAACGTGCCCGAAGTGGTCGATCACGCAGACCGTGTCCGGGTACTGCTCGCACATCGGGTCCAGCGTCGGCAGGAAGTCCGCCTCCAAGAGCGGACAAACCGCCACGCCCAACTCCGCCGCGTGCTGCCAGAGCAACTGCATGCCCGGCGCCTTGAGCCAGTTCGGCGGGTCGACATTCAGCGTGCGGTCCGCGTGCTTGGTCGGGATGATGCGGATGCCCCGCGCGCCCTGCGATTGAAGATCGCGCAGCCTCGGCTTCAGGTCCGGCGTACGCTCGTTGATCATCGCCACCACGCTGAACGATCCCGGATACGTTCGGGCACAGTCCAGGATGTAGCTGTTGTCATAGCCATGCAGCGGCGCGTGCTGGATCAACACCGCACGTTCAAACCCGCTGGGCTTCATGACCGCGAACAACTGCTCGGGCGTAAACGTCGCCGGCTGCATGTCCCCGACCGTCGCCCACGGCGCAAGCGGGTAACGCTTCAGATCATCCGACCACACGTGGCTGTGCGCGTCGATTTCGCCCGAGGGTTTCTCGGCCACGCCGCGCTCAACCACCTTGCACCCGGGCAGCGCCCCCGCGGCCAGCGCCGCGACTCCAACCTGCATCACCTGGCGTCGATTCAGTTGCATGGCCTTAGCCTCCGATGAGTTTGCTGATCACCTTGTCATACAGCGCCCAGCCGCCCGCGATAAACAGGCCAACCACGCTGATCCACAACAACACTTCCCACAGCCGGCTGGGCAATAGTCTCGCATCACAACGACGATAGCGGAAATACAACGCCGTCACACCCAGCAAGGGCAGCATCAACGCCCCCATGAAGCCCCCAGCCAGGACGAGTATCGCCGGGTCTCGGCTGATGAACGCGAAGCAACCCAAAAACAAAATCGGCAGCGTCGCGCAAAACACCCGCGTCCAGAACACGTACGCCCGCTCATCGCCACGCGAGAGGCCGAACACCCGCAGCGCATCGGCCAGGGTCCGCGCATGGCTCGCGGTGGCAACGAAAAACGTCGAATACAGCACCGCAAAGGCACCAAACAGAAACACGCCCTGTGCCCAGTCGCCGAACACCGGCACGTACATCTCCCCGAGCGTCCGCACGAGGTTCGCGCCCTCGGGCTTGAGCCCCGCCCGGCCAAGAATCGCCGCACCCAAGAGGTAAAACGCCACCGTCGCGAAGGTGTACACCACCATCGAGCACCACGCGTCCCACTTGAGTACGCGCAGCCAGCCCTCGGCCCTGCGAGCCCACGCGTCGGTGTCTTCATGCGGGCCGGTCCACTTGCCGTAGCCCTTCTCCGCGCACCAGTAAGGGTACTGGATCAGTTCAGTTGCACCCACGCCGATGATCCCGAACGCCGCGAGCGCCGCGGTCACGCCTTCCTTACCCGCCGGGATCTGAAAGCTCATGCCCTGCATGATCTCCGCCCACGTCACGCGCCAGTCGGGCATCGACTGCAGCAGGATGAGATTGGCGATGGTGACAAAGGTGAACGCTGCGACCAGCGCCGTCGAGACGTTCTGGATCAGCCGATAGCGCCCGATGACCAGCAGCACGATCGAGATAGCGGTGATGATGCTCGCCCAGATCAGAGGGTCGTGCGTCGTCGGCGCTTTCGCGCTCGGGTCGGCGGTGCCGTCGAGCGTGGCCTGGATGTTCGCGTCATAAAAAGCGTTGACCGCCTGGCCGGACTCGGTCAACGGCATCTGGATCGACATCGCCTGCCCGACCCCTCCGATGATCCCGCCGAGTTGCGCGAGCGCGACGACGATGAAAACCAGCCAGAACCAGCAGACCCAGTTGACTCTGTTCTGTTGCGACAAGCCCCAGCGCGGCCCGGGCACTTCGTTCATGCCGTCCAGCGTGGTTCGCCCGTGCGTGATCGTGTACTTCCCGAACTCCACCTGCACGAACACCTTGATCAGGCAGCCGATGATGATCAGCCACAACAACATGAACCCGGCCTTGGCGCCCACGAGCGTCGTCGCGATCAGCTCGCCAGAGCCGACGATCGACCCGGCGATGATCAGCCCCGGCCCGAGCTGACGCAGGATGCCGACAAACGTCGTCGGTGGATCCATCACGCCAACGTGGGTCGCGCTTCGGTCGGCTGCGGATTGCCCGGCTGCGTGATCATTTGTCATCCAGCAGCTCCACCATCCCACGCCCCAGCGCCTCGCCGACGAGCATGTAGGTCTCCGCGTTGCCGTTGTAGTGGAAGTCCTGGTTGCGGGGCGAAACCTCCGGCTCGCGCCAGAAGTCGCGCGTCTCCACCGTTTTCACGTTGCCCTTGAACTGCGGGTACTTCGCGTAGTCATTCATCGCAAGCTGCGCGTTGGCGATCGTCAGGAAGTTGTCCTTCATGTCCCAGCCGTGGAACCCGATGGTCGCGATGACAAACGGGGCCTTGGGCGCATCAAACTCCTTGCGCAGCGCATTGATCAGGGTCACCAGGTTCTGCTCGTATCGGCTCGCGTCCAGCTCGCTGCCCGAGTCCTTGTGGCCCTGCCACCACACAAAGCCCGCGATCTCAAAACCGCGCCCGGCATACTGCGGGAACTCCTTGTTGAAATTCTTCAGCACCTCATGCACCGCGCCGAAACAATCGTCGTACTGCTTGCCCGCGTACCAGTCGATCGGCTTGGGAACCGTGCCCTTTTCCCAGCGGTTGGGCGTTTGCTTGTAACCCGCGTAGACCCACGTCTTGCCGGCCGCATCCGTATGTTCAAAGCCCGCGCTGCCCGGCGGGAGAAAATCCCACGACAGCGAACGGTTGCCCTGCGAGCTCTTGATGATCAGCACCGGCTCATCGTGGTAATTGCCGATAATGTGACTAAAACCAAGCTCCGGCCCGATCGTGTTGCCCTGCACGCCCGCCATCATCGGTCCGTTGCCCGTCGCCGTCACCAGCCCGCGGTACCACACATCCTCGCGCGGGACGAAGTTGCCTTCATCATCAATCAGATACTTGAACTTGCCATCGACACGCGTGACTGTCTTGAGCGTGCCGAGGATGTCCATCCGCGCCGTCCAGCCCAGGCCATTGGCCTCGGCGGTGAGGTACGTGATCTTGAACGAGACCTTCTGGCCCTGAGTGAGTTTGCAGTGGTTGTACTTCGCCTGGCCGCCGACTTCCCTTCGGTAGACCTCTTTGCCGTCGACCTCCATGATGTTGTATTCGGAACTGCCGTAGCCCGGGCGAAACTCAAAGACGCCGGTGAGTTTGGGATCGATCGTCCCGCGCACGACCTGCACGCCGCCGCCGGGGAAAGGTGTGGGCTCGACGCCGCCGAAGGCTTCGAGCTTGAGCGTCTGGGTCGGCTGCATCGTGTCGTAGTTGGTCTTGGGGTCGTACGCACCGGCGTAAACCGACAGCACAGGATCGACAAACTCATCACCCCAGCGCGTCCCGCCGCCGTCGATCTGGCCGATGCCCACCATGTTCGACTGGCCCGACAAGATATAGACCTTGACTCGGCCGTCGGCGATCTTCGTCGGGTCGGCCGCGGCTTGAACGGCATCAGTTGCCGCGCGATCACCATCAGCCGCGCAAGCAGGCAGCGAAGCAAGCGACAGCACGGCAAGCAGCGCGACGATCAATGCACGATCCCATCGGTATCGGAGTTGCATGAAGCGGTTCCTCCAGGCTGGTCTAAGAAAACGGGACACAAAGACGGGACAAGTCTAGCCGATCTGATCAACGCCATAAAACGCCGCGGCGTTTCGATAGAAAATGCGGTCCCGCTCATCGGGCGAAAGCGACGCGAGACATTGCTCCACCGCGTTGACCCAGCGGGCATAATCCGTCCGCAAGAGGCAGACCGGCCAGTCGCTGCCGAACATCAGCCGATCCACGCCGAAACAGTTCAACGCGTGATCGAAGTAAGGCTTAAGCGTGTCGATGTCCCACGTGTCACCGCGCACTTCAGTCGCCATGCCCGACAGCTTGCAGCAGACGTTGGGGCGTTTAGCCAACTCGGCGAAATGGTCAGCCCACTGCTCATCAAACTGATTGGGGTGGATCACCGGCTTGGCGATGTGGTCGAGCACGAAGGGCATGTCGGGGAACTGGTCGACCATCTTGATCGTGTTGGGCAACTGGTGGCCGAAGATGAGCAGGTCGTAGCGCATGCTCGTTTTGTTCAGTGCATGAAGCCCGTTGATGAACGCCGGCCGAAGCATGAACGCGGGGTCTTCCTCATCCTGAATGACGTGGCGGACACCTTTAAGCATCGGCTCGTCGCGGTACCGCTCCAGCACCTGCGCGATCGACGCGTCCTGCAACGGCACCCAGCCGACCACGCCGACACACAGCGGGTCTCGCTTCGCAAGGCTCAAAAGCCAGTCGGTTTCTTGCAGTGTCTGCCGGGCCTGCACGGCGATGGATGCGTTGACATGACAGCCAGCGCTGTGTGTCGCAAGGTCGCGCAGGCCGTAGCTCTGCTCAAGCGGCGAGCCAACGGGGATCCACGGGTACTGCTGCGGATCGTAGTCCCAGAGGTGGTGGTGGCTGTCGAGGATGCGGGTGGGCATGATGCTTCAGATTGATTGGATGTGTTAGGCAGAGCTATCGGGAGGGCGAGGCTCCTGCCGAGCCGCAAGTTGGAGATGATTCGCGGCTCGGCAGGAGCCTCGTCTTTCCGGATGTATTGGTTGTCGCGTGGCTTACTTGAACGTCCGACACCCGAGCGTCAGGATCAGATTCGCCCAGCCCATTTTTTCGCCGGTCTGGATCGTCAGCACGTGGTCCTCGTGCATGACCGCGTCATAAAACGCCCACTTTTCGATGGGTTTTAACGGCAGATCAAGCCCAGCCTCCTTGATCGTCTTGCGATAGTCAGTCCAGACCGCCGGGTCTTCCTTCAGGCCGTACTCGCCATCGGTCACGTACTGCATCGTGTTGATCTCTTCGACGACGATGGCCGAGAGCAGGCCCTTGAGCACCTGGTTGCAACTCAAGAGGCCCGGCGCGAAGTTCAGGTGAACAATCGTGGCGTTGGGGCCGAGCTTGGTTGCGGCCGGGTAGTTGCCGTCGGCGATGAGCACCTTCGAGTGGTGCCCCGCGCTGGCGAGGATGGCGAGGATTTCAGGATGGATCAGTTCGGTCTTGAGCATGATTGTTCTCATCGCTCCTGGCGGAAGCCCGGAGCAGGGATGAACGGGCTTGCATGACAACACTGTCGAGTCATAAAAGTCACTGCTCCGTGCTTCCGCCAGGAGCTATGCCCGACACTACATCCCCGCGCGGAGCGCCCGCAGGTGTCGCGCAAAGTGGTCGGCCAACACTTCCGTATAAGTGTCGTTGTGTGATTCAAGCACGCTGCGCAGTTCGCCGCCGAGCGTCTTGTCGGTCAAGACCGAGCCGAAGGTGCAGTGCAGGATTTGTCGTCCGGGCTTGGTGAAACCCTTGCCTTCAGGTACTTCGGACCAGATTTCAAGGTATTCACGCTCGATGGCCGTATCGTTGGGCAGTTGCTCGGGCGCGGGCACGCCGGCAACGGTGGCGTGGACGTGGTAGGTCGCCTTGTCGGTGTCGTAGCGTTGGCGGGCGAACTGGACGATGCGCTTAAAGAGCGCCTTGTCATGCCGGGCTGCAACGCGCAAGGCTTCGAGGTAGCTCGTGCCCGCGGTCTTGACGTGGAATCGGCCCTTGGTCGCGCGTGCCAGGGCCGGGTACATCGAAATCTTGTCCGACCCCGAGTGCAGGCTCAGCTTGTAAGGCCCGAGCAACTCGGCGATCGCGTTGTGGTCGGCCAGGGACTTCTCGAGTTTGGCCGCATCGCCGATGTAGTCGATGCCTTTCTCCATCTCGCCGATGAATCGCGGGGCGAGGCTCACCAGCTTCATCCCCTTGCCCAGGCACTGGTCGGCGATGATGTAGTGCTCAGCAAGCGTCGTCGGCTGATCCGTCTCGTCAACGCTCAACTCGATCTCGTAGTCCTTGCCGTTGGCGGTGTTGACGCTCTTGATGTAGTCCGCGAGTTTGACCGCTTCTGCGATGGCCTTGCCATACTTGACGGCACAGCGCATGCAGGCTTCTTCATCGAGCTTGATAACCGTGCCGTTGGGCAGTGTGATGTTCTTGCCCAAGTACGTGTCGTACCACGGCGCATGCTCGCGGGCGGTTGCAAACAGTTTGCGGAGCGTGGCTTGATCGTAGTTGTCCGCCTTGCCGTCGACGTGGCCGGACGGATCGATGGTGAAGAAGGTGAAGCCCGCCTTCGTGGTGCGGTCGACATCTTCGGGCGTCTTGAGGTGGTCGGCATCGGCGCCGATCGGGCCGACCCAGCCGGCGGCGACCGCGGCGTTCATCGCGTCGGCCATC
>JBGSTE010000668.1:0-1432 GCA_041736655.1 Phycisphaeraceae bacterium
GCCCTTCCGCAAGTTCAACAAGAACTGGTACAACGCCATGGCCGGCGCCGCGCTCCTGGGCAACTCCGAAGTCGCCGGCGGCATGTTCATCTTCAACAAGGTCGGCCCGGAATACACCGTCGTCTGCAAGGAACTGGTCTACAAGTTCCGCCGACCCTGCGTGGGCCCGGCCATCTACCGCGTGACCTGCAACGAGGACATCGACCTCCTGCGTAAACACAAGCTCGAGTTCAACGTCACCGTCGAGATGGACATCGTCCAGGCCGTCCACCACAAAGACGAAAAAGAACGCAAGGTCGGCCACTGCACCGCCACCTTCCACGTCGCCCCCAAGGCCAAGCTGCGAGCCCGCAAGGCGAAGATGAAGGAACGAAAGAGCGGGAACGGGTGAACGTGTAGCGGGTGACGTGCAGCGTCCTGCAGCGTCCTGCATCGGAATGCTTTCATGTCGATTTACTATCTCATTACGGCATGCATTTGCTTTCTTTTTATGCTCTTATTGCTCGTTTTTGATTTTTTACGTAAAAGCCGCGCGGTCGGGCATGTTGTAGGAAACAGATTTGATAACGATGCAGGTGACGGCGGAGGCAGCTTTGCGCCAAGAGTACGATTTACAACGCGTGACGGATGTGATCGCGAATTTCAGTCAGTCGTTTATGTTCATCGCAAGCCACTGGCCGTAGGTTCAACAATTCCTGTTCGATATCATCCCACCATTTCTTGGCTCAACGGCATTGATCGTTGGTATTGCCGATGGATACCAACACTCTTTGCTGCAATTTGTGGAGGAATATTCATCACTGCTTGGTGGCTGTCTTGAGGCAGATCGGGACGCTGCGCGTCGCCCGCTACACGAAATCAATCATCACTCAACCTACGGCCAAACCACCACTTCCCGCTCGAGCTCGATGCCGAACTTGTCTTTCACCACTTTTTCGACGTGTTCGATCAGTTTGTACACATCTTCTGCCTGTGCGTTCTTTTTGTCGGCGACGATGAAGTTCGCGTGCACCTCGGACACCACGGCCGTGCCGATGCGGTAGCCCTTCAAGCCTGCCTGGTCGATGATCATGCCCGCGGGTCGGCCGTCGTAGCCCGGCTGGTCTTCCTGCGGGTTCTTGAAGCAGCAGCCGCTGGACTTATCCGCGAAGGGCTGGCTGTTGGTCTTGAAGAGATAGATCTCCTTGACGCGCTTGCTCAGTTCTTTAGGGTCCGTCGGTGTGAGTTCAAACTCGACCGAGAGGATGAAGGGCGCGTCGATGTTGACATGGCGGTAGGTGAACTCGAGGTCGTCCGCATCGCGGTAGTAGACCTGGCCGGTGGCGGACATGACCTGCACGCGTTTGACGGCCTGGCCGACGTCGCCGTACTTGCCGCCGGCGTTCATGCGGACGGCCCCGCCGATGGACGCGGGGATGCCGGCCACCTGCGC
>JBGSTE010000686.1:0-8621 GCA_041736655.1 Phycisphaeraceae bacterium
GCGCGCAGCAGAGGAACTCATCGACATCCACGGCCAGCACGACCACCAGACTCTGCTGCGGCCGTCACGACAGCTCGACCTGATCGACCACTACGCCAACTGCATGGACCTGCGGCGGCAGTTCGCCCAGCGTTACCGCGAATGGTCGGCCCTCTGCGATGAGCGCGAACGACTCACGACCTCCAGCTCGCTGCGTGACCAGCAGCTTGATCTGTACCGCTTCCAGGCCGACGAGATCGACGCCGCCGAACCGTTAGCCGGGGAGATGACCGAGCTGCAGGCCCGCGAGCGGGTGCTCAGCCACCTCTGCCGGATCAAGCAGGATGCGGGCTCGGTGTACAGCGCGCTGTACGACTGCGACGGCTCCGTGGCCGAGCGCTTGCAGGCGATGACGCATCTGCTGCTGGACCTGGCCGAGATCGACGAGCAGCTCGCGCCGATCGCCGAGCAGGTCCGCACCGCGACGCTCACCTTGCAGGAGTCGGCCTTTGAACTCTCGCGCTATACCGATCGGTTGGAGCTGGACCCGGAGGAACTCAAAGAGGTCGAGTCCCGGCTGAACACGCTCAACCGATTGATCCAGAAGTACGGCGACGGCCGATCACGGGCCGGCGATACCGACCCGCTCGCGCCGGTGCTATCGCATCGCGCCTACCTGGCCGAGCAGATTGCGCAGTTGTCCAGTGAAGCGAGCAACCAGTCGCAGATCGACTCGCAGATCGCGGCGTATGAGGCTGAGCTCAAAGAGATCGGCCGGGCGCTATCGGATAAGCGTCGCGTGGCGGCGGAGAAGATCGGGCCCAAGGTGCAGAAGCAGTTGGCCGAGCTTGGTATGAAAGATGCGACGCTACGGGTCGTGGCCCAGCCGGTGCCGCTGGCCGAGGCCGGGCCGGCGGGGATGGACCGCGTAGAGTTTTACGCCCGCACCAACCCCGGGCAGGACGAGCAGCCGCTTCGTGAGATCGCCTCCGGCGGCGAGTTGTCCCGCGTCATGCTCGCGCTCAAGTCCGTGCTGACCGCCAAGCGCGAAGGCTCAACTTCCGGGGGCGGGGGCGGGGGTGTGGATGTGCTGGTCTTTGATGAGATCGACGCGAACATCGGCGGCCGGCTTGGCGATGTCATCGGCCGAAAGCTCCGGGACCTCGCGTCTTCACACGCTGGCAGCAGTCAGGTGCTGTGCATCACGCACCTGCCGCAGATCGCCGCGTTCGCCGACCGTCACCTGCACATCGTCAAGGAAATCAGCGGCGGCAAGCGCAAGAGCACGGACACAACGGTGCGCCTGCTCGAAGGGGCCGACCGCGTGAATGAGCTGGCCGAGATGCTCGCGGGCAGCAAGGCAAGCTCGACGAGCCGAAAGCAGGCGGAGGAACTGCTGGCGGCGGCGGTATGATGGAGGGATGTACTGGCGACTTGAAAGCCTGCCTGAGCTTCAGCACTTACCTAAGGAAGAGCTTGAACGCATCATTCATAATTCAGTTGGTAAATGGTTCAAGTTTAAGATGTGGTGTTGGGGTGTCTCCAGAGGCTTGCTGATTGCACTTGCAGTTCAAGTAGTCGCGATCTATTTCTTCGGTTTGATCAGCACATCGACTATCTCACTACCAACAAGTCAACCCCAACACGTGCAAATTATTTATCCAAATACCTTCATTTTTATCGTATTCCCGATTGCATGGCTTGCCGCAACAATCCTGCTGGTCCAGTTTGACTTGAAACGAATCCGCCGGCAGGTACACCGTTATCTGCTTGAAATAAAACAAACAGGGGGATCTATACCAGTCTGTTTGAACTGCGGCTATGCCATCGAAGACACCGCACATCACTGCCCCGAGTGCGGCGCAATCGTTTAAGCAACATATTTACCGCGACGCGTCCGCGAT
This sequence comes from Phycisphaeraceae bacterium, assembly GCA_041736655.1. Classification (GTDB taxonomy): domain Bacteria; phylum Planctomycetota; class Phycisphaerae; order Phycisphaerales; family Phycisphaeraceae; genus JAHQVV01. The sequence continues at coordinate 1,884 of JBGSTE010000686.1, forward strand.
CTGGCGGTCCAGCGTGGCGATCTCGTCGTGGATCGATGCGAGTGTCTCGGCCGAGAGATCGGTCCGCGCGATCAGGCTCAGCAGGCTGTCGCGCCGTTCGCGCCAGGCGCGGACCTGGGCGGTGTTGACCGTTTGCTATGGCTGGTCGTGCTCGTCTTGAACCTCCGGGACCTCACGCACGATGTCTCGGCGTTGTGGCCCGCGGGTTTGGCCGGTCAACTCCGACTCGACCAGTTGCACGATCAGGTCGTCCAGCCGCTGAACGCTGTAGCTTGGCGCTTCGTGCGGCTCGCCGTGCGGGTTGCCCACGCCCGAATCGTCGGTGAGGAAGCTGTACCCGCCGCCGGTTAAGAGCGCCGCGGCACGGAAAAAGTGCTCGGCCTCGGCCTGCACACCGCTGGACGCTACCGGGTACAGCGCCACGCCTTGCCCCCGCATCACACTCGCCTGCGCGATCGCATCCTCCGATCGCTCCGCGTGCGGCGGGGCGTCGGCGATCAGGAACGCCACCTTCGCCGCATCATCCCGCCAGCCTAAGCCCGCGGTTTGCTGCATCGCCTCATCCACCGCCTCCGGGTAATCGCCGCCGCCGCCGGCCCGCTGGTCGCCGAGCCGATCGACCATCTTCCCCACTGATGACGTGAACTCGTAATCCTTCACGACGTACGCATCGCCCTTATCGCGGTACACCACCAGCGCCCAGCGCTGATCGACCTGCGGGAAACGCTCGGCGATCCGCTCGACGATCGCCCGGAACTCGACCTTGAGGTATTCCAGTTCATCACTCATCGACCCGGTCGTATCGATCACCAGCGCGAGGTCGAGCTTTTCGGGCAACCGCGACGACGAGCCGTGCATGACGACATCGACGCTGTCTCCCGGACCGGCGGACAGGCTATGGCGCATCGTACGACTTCCTTCTGCTGCAACGGAAATCTGCAACACGCCACGGTCTACCGCGTCGTAGCCCGGCAGGATCACGCAGCGCCCGTCCGTGCCCGAGCGGATGACACGATCCGATGACAGTCGGCTACCCTGCACACGAACAGTCGCGTTGTGGACCGGGTCGCCGTGTTCGTTGAGGATCGTCAGTTGAATCGCCGGCTGGTCAAACCCGCTGACAAAACCGTGCTCCGGGCCGAGCGTGTCGACCTGGTCCGCCCACTGGGCAAAGCGTGCGGGGTCCTGCCCGTCATCGAAGTGCCCGGCCGTCAGCGTGCCCGAACGCAGATCACGCCGATAGCCGTCACGATCGCGCGGCTCGACGGGTTGGTAACGGCGATTTACGGCGGGCGACTCATCGTGTGCGCGATACGCGTATTGATGACAAGCGGTCAGCGTCAGCCCAAGGCCGGCGAGCAGGGCGAGCGAACTGAACAGGACAACAGTCGGGCGAATTCGCATGGTGATCTCCGGTAGCGGTGATGGGTTGACAACGCTACAGAGCGCTCGCACGGCGAGAGGTTCAAGCGGCCTTGAGATTTTTTATTTAGCGCTCAGCTCTGCCCGATCGACACCGGTACCGGCTGCGACCGCGGCGTGATGTTGGGCTGAACGACCAGGTTCAGCGGCAGGCGCTTGCCGTCCGGGCCCTTGGGGATGTTGTCGTTGTCGATGATGCGCTGGATGGCCATGACGCCTTCGATAAGCGTCTCCGGCCGGGGCGGGCAGCCGTGGACGTAGACGTCGACGGGGATGAACTGGTCGATGCCCTGCACGACGGCGTAGGTGTCGAACACCCCGCCGGTCGACGCGCACGCGCCCATCGAGATGACCCACTTGGGCTCGGTCATCTGCTGGTAGATGCGCTGGAGGACCGGCAGCATCTTCACGCTCACCCGGCCGGCGACGAGCATGAGGTCGGCCTGTCGCGGGCTGAAACGCATCACTTCCGCGCCGAAGCGCGCCAGGTCGTAGCGTGACGAGGCGGTGGCCATGAGTTCGATGCCGCAGCAGGCGGTGGCGAAGGGCATGGGCCAGACGGACGAGCGGCGTGCCCAGTTGATGACCTTCTGCAACTGCGTGGTGAGCACGCCCTCAGCGGGCAGCGCGGTTTCGATTCCCATGGCCGAATTCCTTATGAGTGCTAACAGCATAGTAGCGTTCGCCGGCGGGCTTGTCCCGGCGAGCGGTTCGCTTCAAGCAATCGGCGGGGCGAGCCCGCCGGCTAACGGGGGCTGGATTACACTCATCGCATGTCGGAGATCCCGTCACCGAAGGTGCCCACGCAGCTCATCGTCTTCGCCGACGACTGGGGCCGACACCCTTCGTCCAGCCAGCACCTGATCCGCGAGCTCTTGCCGCAGTATCCGACGCTGTGGGTCAACACGGTGGGGACGCGGAGGCCGAGGCTCAGTCTGTCGGACATGCGGCGTGGCACACGCATTGTCGCGTCGTGGTTCATGCCTTACCGGGATGATGATGAGCGCGACTGGCCGGCGGGACTCAGGGTGATCGCTCCGAAGATGTACCCCGGCTACCGCTGGAAATGGCAGCGGCGATACAACGCCAGGCAGGTCGGCAACGCAGTGAGCCAATCGCTCTTGCCGGACCATCGCCATGTCGTGATCACGACACTGCCGACAACCGCAGACCTTGTTGGAAAACTCGCGATCGATCGCTGGATCTACTACTGCGTGGACGATTATTCGAAGTGGCCTGGCACGGACCACGCGGTAATGGACACAATGGAGCGAGAGCTTGTCTCGCGTGTCGATACGTCAGCCGCGGTCAGTGAAGTCCTGATCCAACGCCTGCAAAGATTCGGCATCAATGCAGCGATGATCGATCACGGCGTAGCGCTGGATCACTGGGCAACGCCCGATCCTAAGTCGAAAATCTCCATGCATTGGCCAGACGAAGCTAAGCCCATCGCGCTGTTCTGGGGGCTTGTTGATGAAAGGCTTGATTATGAGTGGTGCTCACGTTTGGGGTACGCAGGGGTCATGCATGTGGTTTATGCAGGGCCGATCAAAAAGCAGATTCCACTTGATATTGATGCGTTTTTGCCCGGCCCGATTCATTTCAATGACCTGCCCGCCTACGCCGCAGCATCCAACGTCCTCATCATGCCCTACATCGACGCCCCCGTCACGCGGGCCATGCAGCCCTTAAAACTCAAGGAGTATCTCGCGACGATGAAGCCGGTAGTCGTGCGTGATCTGCCCTCAACGCGTGAATGGGCGGACTGTTGTGATCTGGCGAGTTCAGCCCAGCAGTTTGTCGCGCTCGTCAAAGAACGTGCACAGACCGGCACGCCGGCGAGCCAACTCGAAGCGCGACGCCGACGCCTGCCCGGCGAGTCGTGGACAGCCAAGGCGGCTCAGTTGGCCGCGGTTATCAACGCCGGTTGATTCGACGGCTCGCGGTTCCGAATAAGTGACTTGAATCCGGTTCGGTATTGCGCCTGCTCAGTCTCGGCCGATAGACCCGGTGATGCTTAAACGTCTGGGCCAATGCCTTGGAGCCGTTCTCGCGCTGCCGTGCCTGCTGCGATTTGTGGTGCTGCGACCGTTGATCGGTGCTGAGCGGGCCTTGAGTGTCGTCAGCGAGCACGCCGCCGGCCGGGCCGGGCTTTCGGGTTTATACATGCGGCAGGCGCTCTACCGCCGGCTGCTGCACGCCTTTGGCCGCAATGTGCACGTGGGTTACCAGACCTTGCTGAGTAAGCCCGATGCCTGCATCGGCGACCGCGTGTACCTCGGCCGATTCTGCACCGTGGGCTGGGTTACGATCGGCGATGACGCGCGGATCGCCGACGGCGTGCAACTACTCTCCGGTGCTCGCCACCACGGCAACTCGGCCGGCGGTGTCGTGCTCGATGCGGTCCATCATCAGCCGATCCGCATCGGCAAGGGTGCATGGATCGGCGCGAACGCGGTCATCATGGCGGATGTCGGTGAGGGCGCGATTGTCGGCGCTGGCGCGGTGGTGACTACGCCCGTTTCGCCGGGCACAACCGTTGCAGGTGTTCCCGCTCGGCCGATCGGCATAACGAGCCGGGCAAGGCAGGCCGCTTGATCGAGCACGTGCGACAACTCGATACCAGACGACGCGCAGTGATCGATGCGTTGATGCAGTCGCCCGAATGTGTCGGCCGGGTCTGCGGTGAACACGACGGGGCCTGGCTGGATGTGCTGCGCGATGGGCTGAGGCAGCAGACCTCGATGTTGCTGGCGTGGCGGGGCCGCGAACTCATCGGCGCGCTGCCGCTGGCCTTGACGCGGAGCCCACTGTTTGGCCGGCACCTGGTCAGCCTGCCGTATGTCAACCGGGCGGGGCTGTTGACTGCGGATGAAGAAGCGGGCCGGGCGCTGATCGCACAGGCCGTCCAACTCGCCGGCGATGTGGACGCGCGCTATCTCGAACTGCGCCATCATGGCCAAGCGTTTGTGTCCGACCACTTCACGCATACGCGGTCGCAGAAGGTGCGTATGGTGCTCGACCTGCCCGACAAGCGGGAGACGCTGTGGGAATCACTCAAAGCGAAAGTGCGCAATCAGGTCCGCAAGGGTGAGCAGGCGGGCCTGGCGATCCGCTTCGGGGGCCAGGAGCTGATCAGCGGTTTTTACAATGTTTTTGCGACGAATATGCGCGACCTGGGGACGCCGGTCTATCCGCGCCGACTATTTAGCGCGATGCTTCACCACCTCGGAGAACGATGCGAGATCGCGCTGGTGACTTTCGAGTCGGTGCCGATCGCCGGGGCCATGCTGATCCACGACCGGGTCGGCACGATGCCGACGACGCAGGTGCCCTCGGCCAGTTGTCTGCGCAGCTACAACGATATCTGCGCGAACATGTGGATGTATCACCAACTCCTGAATCGCGCGATTGATCGCGGGGCGGGTGCATTTGACTTTGGCCGATCCAGCGAAGGCTCGGGCACGTACGCGTTCAAGAAGCAGTGGGGCGCTCAGCCGCAGCCAACGCCCTGGCAGGTGCACCTGCGCAAGGGCGAGCTTGACGACGTTCGGCCCGACAACCCACGCTATCAACGACGCATCGAGCGCTGGCAGAAGCTGCCGGTGTGGGTGACGCGCGCAATCGGCCCGGCGATCGTACGGGGGATTCCGTGACGAATGTCCAATGACCAAGCCTAAATGTCCAATGAGCGAACATATTGCTTGGACATTGGTCTTTTAGAGCAACTTGCATTCTTTCTGCTGCGGGTGCCACTGACAAGCGGAGTCTGCGGAGCTTGTCAGTGCGTCAGCGTGAAGCACTGACAAGGCTCAAAGCAGCCTTGTCAGTGGCACCCACAGGACAACGATCATGCAAGATGCTCTAGGCTTGGACATTGGTCATTAAGCTTCCGGCATCAGCGGTGCCGACGGGGGCTGATAGATCAGCGGGATATCGAGTGTGAACTTGGCGCCTGCGCCCATCGCACTTTCCAGCTGGATCTCGCCACCGAGCATCTGCGCCAGCTCACGGCTGATCGTCAGGCCCAGGCCCGTGCCGCTGTGCTCACGGGTCTCGGATGCTTCGAGCTGAGAGAACTTTTCGAACACGCGCTCGTGATCTTCGGGTGCGATGCCCGGGCCCCGGTCATCGACGCTGATGCGTAGCCGTGCCACGCCTTGCTTGCCGATCGGCGCGCCAAGCTCGGCGGCGAGTGTCACGGTCTCGCCCGGCGGGCTGAACTTGATCGCGTTGGAGAGGAAGTTGAAGACGATCTGCTGGAGCTTGCCGGCGTCGGTCTCGGCCGGCGGGAGGTTCGGCTGGACCTTGATCTTCAGCTCGATGCCACGTTTTTCCGCCTGCGGTCGGATGAGGTTGACCAGGCCCTCGGCCGTGTCCTGGATCGACACGGTCGCCAGTCGCAGCTCGGCGCGGCCGGCCTCGATCTTCGCCAGGTCCAGGAGGTCCGTGATGAGTTCCAGCAATCGACGGCTGGAGAGGATGATGTTCGCCGCGTAGCGCTTGTGCTTCTCAGCCTTGGGGTCTTCGCTTTCGGCAAGGGTTTCCTGCAACACCTCGGCGAAGCCGATGATCGAGTTCAATGGCGTTCGCAGTTCGTGCGAGACGTTGGCCAGGAACTCGCCCTTGATCTGGTCGGCCTCGTAAAGCGCGACGTTGGACTGGGCCAGCTCGCCGAGCTTCAGGTCCAGCGACTTGTTGGCGCTGGTCAGGCGGTCCTGCGTGGAGCGGACGTTGTCGAGCATGGCGTTGAACATATCTGAGAGCTGCTCGAACTCGTCGCCGGTGTTAATATCGCTGCGGATATTGAGGTCGCCTTCGGAGACTTTCTCGGCATAACCGCGGAGCACACGGACCGGCGAGAGGATCAGCCGGGTGGTGATGAACCAGAACGCGCCGATGGCCAGGAGCCCGGACACGAGCCCGGCGGCGATGAGGTAGAGCCAGTTGAGCGTTCGCTGCCGGTGGGCCTCGGAGTCGACCAGTCGGATGAACACGATCTTTTCGATCGGGTCTTCATTGGGCTTGTCGGCGGTCTGGGTCACCGGCTCGCGTTCGCCGACTTCGCTCAGCCGTACGGCACGGGCAAAGCGGTAGGTGCGGTTGCCACCCTGGACCGGGCCGGGGGCGTAGTACTCACGGGTATCTTCGGCGGAAGCGAAGCGTTCGAGTGCCGCGGCGATGAAGCGGTCTTCCAGCGCCAGCTCGCGCGCCTCGTTGATGCCCACGACGCGAATGCGCAGGCCCGGATCCACCAGCGGGTTGCCGCGACCGGTGTTGTCGGCCGGCTGTTCGTCGATCAGCTCGATCCGGCCG
>JBGSTE010000729.1:0-1553 GCA_041736655.1 Phycisphaeraceae bacterium
CCCCCCCCCCCCCCCGGCTGTTTCGCCTGCTGTTCTATCTTGTTAGAGACACGCGATGGGCGGCCGACTCCCGCGACTTGGGAATTTTTTTGATGGAGCTTCAGGCCGGGGTTTTCAATTGCCGGGCCAGCTTTTCACGCAGTTGTGCGGGCAGCGTTCCGTCGGCCAGTTGCTGGCAGAGCGACTGCGTGAGGTCCAGCGAGGCGAACATGGACCGGCAGCGTTCGCAGATGATCTGGTCGGCAAAGGGTACGCCGCGGTCCAGGGCCTGCTGCTTGGCATCCAGGAGGTCCATGCAGGTCTGCCGGTCATAGGCCGGCGCGGGCGCTTGGCCGGGCTTGCGGGGGATGGCGCTGTCGATGGCCTGCCGGAGTTTGAGCCGGGCCCGGTGCAGTCGGCTGCGGACGGTGCCTGGCTCGAGGCCCAGCACGTCGGCGACTTCGTTGATCCCCAGGCCCACGATCTCCTTGAGCACCAGCGGGATGCGAAAGTCGTCGGGCAAGAGCGCGATCTGAGCTTCGAGCCTTTGGCGCGCTTCGTGGTTGATCTGTTGTTGCAACACATCGTCCTGCTCAGCGGGGATGACGCCGATGCGTGACTCGCCAAAGGGCAACAACTCGTCGGTCGAGGCGAGGTGGGCCGGCTCGCCGGCGCGCTTGCGGTGCATCCGCTGGCACGCACGGGCCGCGATGCGGTAGAGCCAGGTCTTCACATCCGACTCGCCGCGGAACGAATCCCACGCGCGGTAGGCCTGCATGAACACTTCCTGCACCAGGTCCTCGGCCTGATCGCGGTCGCCACAGAAGCGCAGCGCGAGCTGATACAGCCGGCCGCCTTGCTCTTGAACGAGGCGCGTCACGGCCGCGGCGGCGTCTTGGGTCGGCTGTTGCGGATATTAATGCACGCGGGGCTACTCCCGAACGAATCACCGGCGCCAGAGGTTGTACTTGAGGATGCACCAGATCGCCCGCACGCCGTCCTTCCAGCCGATCTTCTTGCCTTCTTCGTAGGTTCTTCCGTCGTAACTGATGCCGACTTCGTAGATCTTGATGCCCTTGATCCGCGAGATTTTCGCTGTAATTTCAGGCTCAAAACCGAAGCGGTTCTCCTCGATCTTGATCTGCCTGATGATGTCTTTCTTGAATACCTTGTAACACGTTTCCATATCGGTGAGGTTCAGGTCGGTCATCATGTTCGAGAAGATCGTGAGGAAGCGGTTGCCCAACGTGTGCCAGTAGTAGAGGACCCGGTGCACCTCGCCGCCGATGAAGCGCGAGCCGAAGACGACGTCGGCCCTGCCGTCGAGGATCGGCTTGAGGAGCTTGGGGTACTCGGCGGGGTCGTACTCCATGTCGGCGTCCTGGATGATGACCAGGTCGCCCTGGGCGTGGGCAAAGCCGGTACGCAGGGCTGCGCCCTTGCCCTGATTGATGTCGTGGTAGCGGATGGTGAAGCCCGGCCGATCTTCGTAGGTTTTCAGCAGGTCGCGCGTGCCGTCGGTCGAGCAGTCGTCGACCATGACGATCTCACGCTCCAGCGCGCCCAGCGGGACA
>JBGSTE010000033.1:0-8577 GCA_041736655.1 Phycisphaeraceae bacterium
GGCAACATCGAGGCCACCACCGATGGACAGACCCTCCGCCTTGCGATCAACGACAAGGTTGCGACAATCAACGCCAGCGATTGGCCCGGCCAGCAGACCGCCGATGCGCTGGCCCACGTTCTTGACACTTTTATGAAAGCCTGAAACGTTGCGATTCCTCCTGATCCATCAGATCTTTCTCTCGGCCAAGGACGGCGGCGGCACGCGCCACTTCGAGTTCGCGCGCTACACCGCTCAACAAGGCCACGACTTTGTCGTCATCGCCTCGGACGTCAGCTACCTCGACGGCGCGAAGATGCAGACCGACGGCAGGCCCGAGGACATCGAGGGCGTCGAGGTCCGTCGGGCACGCACGATCAACGCGATCAACCGCAGCTTCATCTGGCGCGTCGTGGCGTTCCTGAGCTTCATGTTCAGCTCGGTGTTCAAGGCGCTGGGCGCGGGCAAGATCGATGTGGTCATGGGCACGACGCCGCCGATCTTCCAGGCCGGCTCCGCGTGGCTGGTGGCGTTTTTACGACGCAAGCCGTTTCTTCTGGAAGTCCGCGACCTCTGGCCGGACTTCGCGGTGGACATGGGCATCCTCAAGAACCCGGTGATCATCTGGCTGGCGCGTCGTGTCGAGTTATTTCTCTACGCGCGGGCAACGCACATCCTCGTCAACTCCCCGGCATACCGGACCTATCTCGTTGAGAAGCGCGGCATCAAGCCCGAGAAAGTCAGCGTCATCCCCAACGGCGTCGATCCGTCGATGTTCGATCCGGCCGAGCAAGGCAAGGCCTTGCGCGACGAGCTGAACCTGCACAACAAGTTCATCGTCACCTACGCCGGCGCGATGGGCCCGGCCAACGACATCCCCAAGATCATCCGCGCCGCGGAGGTTCTCAGGGACGACCCGCGCATCCACTTTCTGATGGTCGGCGACGGCAAGGACCGCAAGCAGGCACAGGCACTTCAAGAAGAGCTTGGCCTGACGAACGTGACGTTCACGGGTTTACGTTCCAAGGAAGAAATGAAGGACATCCTCGGCGCGTCGGATGCGTGCCTGGCCACGCTGATGCCCATCCCGATGTTCAAGACCGTGTACCCCAACAAGATTTTCGATTACCTGGCGGCGGGTCGGCCGATTTTGCTGGGGATTGACGGCGTGATCCGCGACGTGGTCGAGGCCGCCGACGCCGGCGTCTTCATCGAGCCCCAAGGCCACCAGCCGCTGGTCGATGCGGTGCGGCGCTTCGCCGACGATCCTGCGGGGTGTAAGGCGATGGGCCTGCGCGGCCGGGCGTATGTCGAAAAGCACTTTAACCGCATGACGCAGGCGGCACAGTTCGTGGAGCTGATCGAGAAGGTCGCGAAGCGGAAGTAGTTGTTACGTGGTTTCAATCAATTCCAAGTCGTCTCAGCAGCGGCGTGAAATCGCTCAGGTCGATAAAGACCATCTCGCCGCCGGCCTCGCGCAGTTGGTCCGCGCTGTAGTGGCCGGTGGCGACGCAGATGGGGACGCAGCCGTTGGCTAAAGCGCACTGGATATCGCGCGGCGTGTCGCCGACGATGAAGGTATTGGCCGGGAGCACGTCCGTGCCGGTGTGTTGTTTGGCGATCCGCAGCGCCGCCTTCGGCAGGTCGTCGCGTGTCTTGCCGTCTTCGGCACAGACGATGATGGCAAAGCGATCGAGCCCAAGCCCCGAGCCGAGCATCTTGAACTCGGTTGCGCGTCGGAAGTTGCCGGTCAATACGCCGAGCACGACATCGCCGTGGCTCATCGCGCGCTGGTGCAGCGTTTGAACCAGTTCGCGGATGCCGGGCATGACGACGAAGTCTTCCTGTCGTTCGATGAGTTCGCGTTCGAGCTCGGCGAGGTAGACCTCTTCGTAGCGCAGGCGCTGCTCTGGCGTTTCCTTGATATGGTTGGCTTTGGCAAGCTGCGCGAAGATCTGCGGGTCGAGCGTGCCGACGGTGATCGGTGCCCACTGAAACGATGGGCCAAAGACGATCTCGCCGGCGCGTTTCATGCATCGGCTGCTGGCGCCCTTGGTGATCATGAGCGTGCCGTCGATGTCAAAGAGCACGAGCTTGATCGCGGACGGGTTGGCGTTGCGGTCGCTCTTCATGGGTTCTGGATCGCCTGCTTGTCCACGTAGATCGCCTCGTCGTAGCGGAGCATGACCAGCCCGTCGCGCCACTGGTCGGGCTTGGCCGAGACCTCCCGGCCAAGACAATCCTCGATCAGCCAGTGCGTGCAGTGCGCCCCGGCCTCGTGGGTGAGCGGGTAGCCGCCGCCGAAGCGCGGATTGATCTCGATGACCGCCATCGCATGGGTCTTTTCGTCATAAAAGATCTGGATGTTGATCACGCCGAACGCGCCGGGCAATTGCGCGGCGATCTGCTCGGCCAGGTCCTGCAGCTTGCGGTGCCGAACGGTCATGCCCTTGCTCACTTCGCCGCCGCGCGTCTCCAGTCGCTTCCTCGGCACCGAGCAGCGTGGTCGGCCGGTGCGGTCGATGTAGACGTCGATCGTGTATTCGTCTCCGCTGGCCATCGACTCGACGACCATGCGCTCGGGCTTGTCGATCAGGGTCAGCTCGTCGTGCGACTTGACCCGGCTGAGCCCGACGGACGAACTGCCACGCGCGGGCTTGACGATCAAGGGCGTGGGCCAGTCGCCTGGCGAAGCGAGCACGTCGGCGATGCGGGCCTGTCTCGGTACCGGGTGGCCGTGCTCGATCATCCAGGCGTGGGTCTTGGCTTTATCAGCGCCGATCTCGATGGTCTGCGGGCTGGAAACGCAGAGGGTCGTGCCCAGGTCCGCGAACCGCTGGCGATTCTCGGCGTAGAACATGAGCTCGGTATCGATGGTCGGCACGATGAGGCTGATCTGTTCGCGTTCGCACAGCCGGAGCATGTCGTCGACGAAGGTTCCGCTGGAAAAAAGCGGGGCGGGGAACGCGCGGTCCGCGGCCTGGCAGGCGGAGGAAGCGAAGCTCAGGTCGGCGGCGAAGACCTGGCCCTCAAGCCCCAGGTCATGCAAAGCCGATCGCAGGTGGCGGATGAGTACGACGCGTCGGCCGGCCGAGGATACGAGCACGTTGAACGGTTTGGACACGGGTTTGTCGGCTCCGAGGATAGTGCGTTTGACGGCTAGGGCCTGCACGGACAGGCCGTAAAACCCGATAAGGTAGCATACCGCAACGATGCATCGATCGCCCGACCCGCTCTATGTCGCACGCCACGCCCATGTCGACCCTGCCCCCGACGCAAGCCCCGCATGACCGGGTTGTGTTTTACTGGCTCGTGGCGTTTCTTGGCGCGATCGTCCTCTTTGGCCTCACCGCGGCGCGCACGATCCTCTGGCAGGACTACGGCCACTTCACCCTGCGCATCGTCACCGGCGAACTCTTTAACGAGCTGGGCCTGGCGCTGGCGCACCCGCTGCACTTCTGGCTTGGCCAACTGTTTGTCTGGGCCCTGCCTGTCGAGCCGGCCCACGCGGTGGCACTGGCCAGTGCGCTGGCCGGCGCGATCACGATCGCAAACGTGTTTGGGTGTGTGTTGTCGCTGACGCGTCGGCTGGATGCCGCGTTCCTGGCCGGGCTGTCGCTGGCGCTGGCCAACACGTTCTGGCGGATGAGCACGATGCCCGAGTGCTACACGGTGACGACGGCCCTCCTCAGCGCCGAGTTGTGGTGCCTGTCGCTGTACTTCCTGCGAACCGACAATAAACACACCCGCCCGCTCTGGCTTGTGGCCGCGTTTTTCTTTAGCGGGCTGGGCCTGGCCAACCACAACCTCGCGCTACTCACCGGGCCGATCCTTGGGCTCGTTCTCTTACACGGCTTCTTCACCAATCGCCTCTGCTGGTGGCGCGCGATGCTCTGTGCCATCGCATGGGTTGTGGGCTCTGCGCCTTACCTGGCGCTCGTCGGCATCGAGGCTTCCTCGACCGGCGACCTCGCGGGCGCGATCCGCTCGGCGCTCTTTGGCAACCACTACGCCGATAAAGTGCTCAACGCCAGCCCGTCGCTCAAGCTCGCGGCGATCAGCGTGGCCTTCACGGTTCTGAGTTTTTTCAACCTCACGCTGCCTTTGGCGGCCATCGGGCTCTGGCGCGTCGTATCCGATCCTGCAAGGCGTGGGCTCTGGCTTTCTCTTGCCGCAGCGCTGCTGATCCACCTGCTGTTTGTCCTGCGTTACAACGTGATCGACCAGCACACGTTTCTGCTGCCTGCCTACGTCGTGTTCGCGCTCTTTTCTGGTGTTGGCTACGCTCAACTGGCCCAGCGCTTAAGTAAGCAACGCATCCGCACCCTGTTCGTCAGTGCGCTGGTGCTGGTCCTTCTTGCGCCGGGTGTCTATGTTCTTGCCGCTACGCTCGCACGATCGAGCCAGGTCTTGGGCGAGTACGCTCGCAACAAGCCGTACCGCGATGACTATCGCTACCTCTTCGTGCCCTGGGGCGCTGGCGAAACGTCTGCGCAAGAGATGGCTGAGCACGCGACGCGCCTCGCGGGTGATGAGGGTGTGATCCTGGTCGGCGACGCGATGGCGAGCTTCGCGATTCGCTACACCGCCGGGCTGCAAAGACTCGATCACGTGGAGGTCATCACGATCAAGCGCGACAGTGCGGTGGACTGGTCGATGCTGCTTGGCCGGGCGATTGTCCTGGTCCCCGCCAGCGAGAGTGACCAGCCGATCGTGCCGCCGGTGGGGATGCGCTGGCGTGCGGATTCGCCTTTATTTGTGCTTGAGAATGAAACTGCGGATGAACCGAGCAAGGCGGTAGCGCCATGAAGCCAGGCCGAGAAACCCTCAGCGGCTGGGGCCGGCACCCGCGTGTCGCATGCGCGGTGTATCGCCCGGACAGGCAGGGGCAGTTAACTTCGGTGTTGCGTGACGCATCGGGCCTGTCGCAGATCGCGCGCGGGCTGGGCCGCAGCTACGGCGACGCCTCAACCAATCAAGACCAAGGCGTGGTCGATATGACGGCGCTCAGTCGCTTCATCGCCTTTGATGAGAGCACCGGTATCCTCACCGCGGAGGCCGGGGTCAGCTACGCGGACCTGGTCGATGTTCTGCTGCCGCGCGGCTGGTTCGCGGCCGTGACGCCGGGCACGAAGTTCGTCACCCTCGGCGGGGCAATCGCTGCGGATGTGCACGGCAAGAACCACCACCGCGACGGCTCCTTTAACAGTTGTGTCCGCTCGTTCGAGTTACTTACGCCCGCCGGGGAGTTGTTGACCTGCTCGCGCGAGCTGAACGCCGAGGTCTTCTGGGCCACGCTCGGCGGCATGGGCCTGACGGGTTTCATCCAGACCGCGACGATCCAACTCCGCAAGGTTCAGTCGGCTTTCGTGGATGTGACGACGACGCGCGTGGGCAACCTCGATGCGATGCTCGAACACTTCACGAAGACCGATGAAGATTTAACGTACTCAGTCGCGTGGATCGATTGTCTGGCCAAGGGCGACAGGCTTGGCCGGGGTGTTGTGCTGCAAGGCGAGCACGCCCCCGGAACGTGTGGGCCAGCGCCGAGTAAGCGCAGTAAAAGCGTGCCGTTTGATTTCCCCGGGTTTGCACTGAATCCGCTGAGCGTCCGCGCCTTCAACGGCGTGTACTACGCGTCGCACGGCAGCGGGCAGGCGAAAGAAGATGTCAACACTTATTTCTATCCGCTCGATGCGGTGCACCACTGGAACCGGATTTACGGCAGGCGCGGGTTCGTGCAGTATCAGCCGGTGTTCCCTGTGGCCGACGCGGACAAGGGCGTGCGGGCGTTGATCCAGAAACTGGTCGATGCCAGGCGATCGAGTTTTCTCGCGGTGCTCAAGCAGATGGGCGGACACGAGGGCGGGCCGCTGGGCTTCCCGATGAAAGGCCTGACGCTGGCGGTCGATCTACCACGGGCCCCCGGAATTGAAAACTTCTTGAATGAACTTGATCGGCTTGTCCTGGACCACGGCGGACGCGTCTATCTTGCAAAGGACGGTAGCATGTCGCCCGAGTCGTTCCGCAGGATGTATCCCCGGCTGGATGAATTTCTACAAGTCAAAGCACGGGTCGACCCGCACGACCTGTTGTCGTCGGACCAATCTCGCCGCCTGAAGATCACGTAGACCCCATGAGCCAAGAGCCCGGACTAAGCGTGTTGATTGTTGGAGCCACCTCGGGCATCGCCCGCGCGATCGCGGCGGTGTACGCGGCGCGCGGCGCAGCACTGGTGTTGGCCGGGCGCGATGGGAAGGCGCTTGAGCAGGACGCGGATGATCTCCGCGTGCGTTACAAGGCGGTCGTCAAGACGCGCTTGTTTGATGCGATGGATCGTGCAACGCAAGCAACACTGCTTGACAATCTGCATGTCAGTGTCGCGGTACTCTGTCACGGCGTGATGATCGATAACGACACGGCACGCAGCAGCCCCGATGCGCACCGCAGCATGATCGAGGTCAATTACACCTCGTACGCGTTGCTGCTGGAACAACTCGCGGACCAGATGCAAAGGCAGGGCGGCGGGGTGATCGGCGTGGTGTCGTCGGTGGCCGGCGACCGCGGGCGTGGAAGCAACTATTGTTACGGCGCGACCAAAGCGGCGTTGACGGCATATGCCGACGGATTGCGCGGGCGACTTTACAACACCGGCGTGCACGTGGTGACGATCAAGCCCGGCCCGACCGCGACGCCGATGACCGCCGGCTTAGCTCATCAATCCAAGATGGCTAACCCCGTCAGCGTGGCAAAGCAGATTATTCGCGCTATGGATCAGCGTAAGAACATCCTCTACACGCCAGGCAAGTGGCGGTTGATCATGGCGGTGATCCGCGCGATCCCGGAGCAAGTCTTTAAGCGGATGTCGATTTGATTATGACAGGATGACAGGATTTGCAGGATTGACAGGTCAAGGCAAAACCCACAATTAGGCATGTTTTGTTCGCGGCTCAATGGATAAACAAGTAATTCTCAAGCTGCACAAAAAACTATTGATGAGTGAAGCAATCAGGATCTATTGGATTGAATCCTGTTAATCCTGCCCATCCTGTCATCCTGTCAAAACGAACCCTCTCTAACTCACGCCGCGATCATCGCGGTCAAGAGCACCAGCAGGGCGACGATGTAGGAGGCCTTGTCGGTCAGCGCGAACAGCAGCGGGTCGTCGCGCATCATGCCGCGGTGGGCCCGCAGCCAGAGACGGCCGATCCAGTACAGGAGCAGCGGGCAGACCAGCCAGAGCGCCTCGGGGTGATCGTAGAATCGGTTGACGTTCTCGGAGTTGATGTAGAGCGCCAGGACCAAGACGCCGAGCATCCCCGCGCCCATGCCCATGACGCTCAGCAGGGACTGGTCATCGACGCGGTAGTTGCGTCCCGTCGCGTGGTCACGTCCCTCGGCCGCGAGCAGGCGCAGCTCCGCATAACGCTTGGCCAGCGCGATCGACAGGAAAAGGAACAGTGCCAGCGCGAGCAGCCACTCGGACACGGGTGTCGCGGTGGCCAGGCCCCCGGCGATGACCCGCAGGGTGTAGAGGCACGCGAGCCAGACGACATCGAGGATCGCCTTGTTTTTGATGGCAAACGAGTAGAGCCAGGCCGAGGCGTTGTAGGCGATCAGGGCCCAGACGAAGAGCGACGGCAGGAGGAGCGTTGAAAAGATCACCGCGCCACCGACCAGGAGCGGCGCAGCGATCGCAGCGGTCTTGACCGCGAGTTTGCCGGCCGCCATCGGTCGCTTGCACTTGGTTGGGTGCAGTCGGTCGGCCCGCAGGTCCAAGAGGTCGTTGACCAGGTACACCGCTGACGCACACAGACCAAACGCCAGGAACGCGATGAGAAACTCAAGCCAGTGCGCCGCCTCTCCCGCTTCCTGTGCCGCGAGAAAGGGCACCGCCAAGAGCAGGTTCTTACACCACTGGTGCGGTCGGCCTGCGCGGAAGAGTTGCAACAGCGTGCCGGTGCGGCGCGGGACCAGTTCGATCGTTTGGGCCTGGGGCTTGACCTGTCGTGTGGTCGCTGCGTCGGCCTCGACGAGGTAAGCGGTCTCAGACGCGTTCCACACCGGCAGGTCCGCCGCGTGGTCGCCGACGTAATCAAACGCCTCGCCCCAGCCGCGCTCCTTCAGCAGCTCGCGGATCGCCTCTAGTTTGCCCGCGCCTTTGCGGTTGTGCTGGTCGGTCGTGGCGATCACCGCATCGAAGAGGCCCCAGTGCGTTGCGACCGCGTTGACGACCGAGCTGTGGCTGGCGCTGGCGAGTACGATCGGTCGGCCCTGGGCCTTGGCCTGGCGGATCAGCTCCAGCACCTTATCGCGGTAGGGCAGCGCCGCCGGGTCCAGCTCCACCAGCGAGCCGATCGTCGCCTTGAAATGTGCCCGACCTCGGGTCAGGGCCCCGGCCGCCTGCACCAGCGCCGCGGGTCTTCGGCCGGCCAACTCCAGCAGCGATTCATGCAGCGTGTCGGTGGCGACCAGTGTGCCATCGAGATCCACCACCAGCGGGTGTTGAGACAGGTCGGTCGGCTTGGTGTGGGTCGAGACGGTCATGGTGGGCCAAACAAGGATACACCAGCACTATCGACACGACGTCGAGCCGGC
>JBGSTE010000086.1:0-9805 GCA_041736655.1 Phycisphaeraceae bacterium
GAGCGAAACCCCTATCTCTAGTTGCCAGCGAGTTATGTCGGGGACTCTAGAGAGACTGCCGGCGTCAAGCCGGAGGAAGGTGGGGATGACGTCAAGTCCTCATGGCCTTTATGCCCTGGGCTGCACACGTGCTACAATGGCATCGACAGAGCGACGCAAAGCCGCGAGGTAGAGCAAATCGCACAAACGATGCCCCAGTTCGGATTGTAGTCTGCAACTCGACTACATGAAGTTGGAATCGCTAGTAATCGCGCATCAGCTACGGCGCGGTGAATAAGTTCCTGAGCCTTGTACACACCGCCCGTCACGTCATGGGAGCCGGGAGCACCCGAAGTAGTCACGTCTCAGTGATTCCTACGGTGAGCTCGGTGACTGGGACGAAGTCGTAACAAGGTAGCCGTAGGGGAACCTGCGGCTGGATCACCTCCTTTCTAAGGGATAAACTTAGACTTGGACCCGGAGCGATCCGGACCAAGATTGTCAGCACACCCTCGCCGACAACTCGCAAGAGAAGTCGATAGTGTCACGGCAACGCGGCACCAAAACACCAACTGTTCACTTGTCAGGGATCAGCATCCCCGTCTTTAACCAGACCTACGACAAGCCCCCGCCCAACCAGGCGGGGGTTTTTCATGCGCGGGGAGTTAGGAGTTAGGAGCGAGGAGGGAGGAGCGAGGAGGGAGGAGTCAGGACTGAGGTGGGGCAGCGATCAGCCGTTGGCTTTTAGCCGTTGGCTTTTAGCTCCTGACTCCTAGCTTCTAACTCCTAGCTCCTAGCTTTCAGCCATCAGCCATCCGAAATCCATGTCGAACACGCCAGCAGCACGCTATGCCCGCAACCGGTAGGACAGGCATTCCTGCCTGTCACAAGAGCGGCGAAGGTTCATCAGCACACCCACGCAAACGTACCGCCTGTTCGGCTGTCAGAAGTTTTCTTCCGGGGCCACCCCAAGCCGCCTGCCCCGGCCACGAACTGTCGTAGGAGTCGCAAATCCTCCACCCCGTCCAATTGCCAATGGGCGTGGTTTCTTTTGCGACGAGCGTAAGGAAACTAGCATCAAGGGACAGTGATTGGCCATCATCAATCAACAATCAAAAACCATTCACGCCAAGCCTCCAAGAGCGCGAAGTGATCCCCCGTTATATCCTGGCTCCATGGCCAAGACCCGCCCCAAGAGAAACTGGGACCGACAAGAATCGCTCATCGCCTTCCGCCTTTACTGTGCGCTGCCCTTTGGCAAGCTCAACCACCAGAACCCCGACATAATCCGCCTCGCACAGAAGCTAGGCCGCACGCCCTCGTCCGTGTCAATGAAGGCCTGCAACTTCGCACGCCTAGACCCGCTGCATCAAGCCCGCGGCATCGTCGGCTTAATTCACGGCGCAAAACTCGAAGAACAAATCTGGCGAGAGTTTCACGCCGACAGCGAGTCCATTGCCAACGAAGCTGAAGCGGCCTATGAACAACTAGTCACTTCTGATAAGCCGATCGATTTAGACGCCCTCGAAAAACCCACCGGACCAACTGAAGCAGAACGCATCATCCGCGTCCGACGGGTGCAGGGCTTCTTCCGACGCGCTGTTCTCACCAGCTACAACCATCGTTGCTGTCTCACCGGCCTGGCTATACCACAGCTTCTCAACGCCAGCCACATTATCCCTTGGCATATCTGCGGAACGCCTGACGCACCGGTTTTCGCTATCGGGGGCCGCGCTGATCCGTCCAACGGTTTATGTCTTAACGCCCTGCACGACCGCGCTTTCGATCGCGGCCTCATTACTTTCGACGAAGATCACCGCTTAGTTCTGTCTGAAGCCCTCCGTGATGACACAAAACTCGGCCAACTATTCGCCATCTTCAAAGACACGATTGGCCAGTCATTAACTATCCCCGATCGCTTCGCCCCTTCGCGTGAAGCATTGGCATACCACCGCGATTTTGTATTCCAAAGAAGTTAAAATTATTCGAAAATATCCTCATTGCTTGCTCGGCACTAGGCAGGGGGAGGCAGCTTGGGGATGCGACGGGATGAGTGTTAGGGAATGCTGCAATCATTGTTCGGTCATGGTCTTCTTAGGCTCAAACGGCGGCTACCCAAAACTTCTTGCCTTGGCTATGCCTCTTAGTCAAGTCTGCCTTGAACTCGCGCCGGCGCGCCATACCAAGGGAAACGGCATTTGTTGTTGACACGCGCTCACCAAGGCATGATCATCTTTGTTCCGGAGGGTGACCGTAGTGATCACACTCGGAGTCCTAACTTTTATGATCAAGCATACGACTACCTAAGATCAATCGGCTTCGACCCCCCTATCTAAAGGAATTGCAGCATGAAAATGATCACGTTTAAAATGTCGAGTAACGATCTCGGTCAACTCCTCGATGGTCTTGATGTGCTGATCGAGCAATGGGAGGCGACGGCAGAATATTTGGAGACCGGCCTTGCGAGGGAAGATGTATGCATACGCGAGTCGCACAGTGTTCATGAAGCTGAATCGATTGCCGCGATCTATCGCGATTTGCGTAACCGCCTTCGTGAGCAGGCACTGTTAGCTTGATAGGCGACGACAAACTAAGTCAGACAAGTTTGTAATGAAGCGTGTCGCTTAAGTCTTACGGCGGGCGCGTGAAGTGGCGGAGCCATCATACAGATGCTTTTGTTGTGAATTCATCCCCCGGACGTGGCCCGGCGGTTATCGACTTTCGTTCCGTCCATGATCTGCGGTGCGATGTAGCCGCCGCGTAACACGCGGGGGTTTGCTTTGTCCGAGCACGACGCGTCAGCGAGTGACCCGATTGTTGTTGAAGTCAGTCGCTTGAGGCCTTCGATGAACGGCCCGCACGATCCCGTGGCGTGTCCCGAAGCGGGCATTGTGCGGGCGCTTGTCGGGTTTGTTGAAGGTCTCACTTGCTTACGCTTCGTGCTCGGACAGGTGTAGCAGCTTTCGGGCTTTTTGCAGGGTCTTGTAGCTGGGCATCAGTTTGAAGAGGTCAAACAACAGGGCATCGTTGGATTTAAGATTTTTGATTTTAGATGGAAGATTGTTGGCTGGGGGTTGGCGCTGTGGGTTACGGCGTCGGTGGGGTTGAGTCCTTCGACTGGGCGCGGGGCGGGCGAGGAGTTTGGGGAGGTTTTGCAGGAAGAGGGATTGTTCGGTTAATGGCGGGGCAACGCGCGGGGTTGATGGGTTAGAGCATGACGCATATGTGCGTGGCTGCGTGTTGGAGAAGGTCTGTGTCACTCGCTGACGCTTCGGGCTCTGCTTGGGCTTGAACTCGCCGTAGCGCAGGCCCAGGCATTGCCGGCAGCGGGGGGATCGATTGGGGAAGAGCTCGGCGTAGCGCTCGATGAGCAGCGCGGCTGCGGGGCTCAGCGGGCGGTTGGGGTGGCAGTGTGTTTGCAGCCAGAGGTACGCGATCTTTGCGTCGCTGTATTCCTGTCGGGTGCACAGGGGCAGGTAGAGCTTGGCGACTCGGCCCCCCGGAAGTTTGGAATGGCGGGAGTTGGGTTTTGGGGATTGGGGTTGGGTGGGACAGGCATCCTGCCTGTCATTGAATTGGGAATGAATGACCGGCTGGAAGCCTGTCCCACCTGAACACACGGGGCAGACGAGGAAGTGTTGTTTGAGTTTTGCGTGTTGGAAGTAGCGTTCGATGGTGAGGTGGATGGACCAGGCGGCGGGCAGGCCTAGCATTTTGTGCATGGTGAAGCCGACGCCGCGGTTGGGGTTGAGGGTTTGGGGTTCAGGAGATTGGGACTGCAAGTTGGCGCTCTTCATGGGGTGGGGCTTGTCTGCCTTGACCCCAAACCCCACGCGCATCGCGTTACTTTTGCGGGTGCGGTAGTCGCCTTGGAGTTGATGGGGTTCTTCGCAGCGGTGCAGTTGGTAGAGGGTGTGGGCGTCCAGTTCGAGCGTGGCCGAGCGGTCGAGTCGACGGGCGAGGGACAGCCGGCGGGCTTGGCTGGGCGGGAGCTGTTGGCGGCGGGCTCGCGTGGTGTTGGAGACGTGGGAGAGCCAGTGTTCGAGCGGGACCCAGCGCCAGAGTCTGGAGGCCAAGAGGGTCAGACACGCGGAGCGGTCGACTCGGCCGGCGCGGTTGTGCCAGGAGGGCGGGGTGTGCAGTGTGCAGAGGCTTGGCGGCGGGGCGTGATCAAGTTGTCTCATACAGAGGGGTGGAAATCCGCGATGGTGCGCACAAAGAGTGAATGATGGGGGATGCGATGGGGTGAGGGCGGATGGATCTCGCGGCAGAATGACGGCTCAGACGCGGGTTTGGCGCGGTCTTATCACCCCTGCGACCGATACAGATGCGACTGGGATCGCGTGGATTATCGGCATCGATGGGCAGCGCTATCGTCGGGGGCTGAGCGGTTCGATGAAGGAGGAGAAGGGGATGTTTTGCCACTCTCCACGGAGCCCATGCCATGTCGACGATTATCCGTATCAAGCAGATGAGCCTTGGCGCCGCCGCGGTCGTGCTCACGTTGATGGCTGGCGGCTGCTCGTCGTTTGCGACGCGCGGAATTGCGGTGCATGAGCCCGTGGTCACGCTCAATACGCTGGCGTCGGCGGACCCGCAGTTTGTGGCGGCGCCGTTCAGCCTGGTGGCGGCGGACTCGATCGGTCTGGCGACGTTCGGTCAGCAGATCGTCCGCGAAGATATGAGCGCCCGCAACGGCAGCTTCGCCGAGGCGAACTGATCGGCAATCATGTCAACGCACCGAGCCCCCAAGCGTCACGCCCCGCCGCGTAAGGTCATTTCGTACATGTTCGCCCGTTTCATCACATCCGCCGCGCGAGGATTGATTCAATCAAGCCGTGTGATAGCATGGTCCCGCCGTGTCCGCTTCGGCTGGCAATTCTGCATAAGGACCTGATGATGCCCAAGACCCTGTTCATCCTGCTCTTGAGTGTGCTCTGTCTCATCGCGCCGGCGCGTCCTACCGCAGCGCAGTACGGCCCACAGCCCGGCGGCAACCCACCCGCAGGACAACCCGACAACGCAGCGGGCGCACTCGCGCTACCCGACTACATCAAGCCCGGCTACCAGTTCCTCTACGTCGCGTCCAGCTCAACGGAGAGCGATGACCCGAACAAGGTCGGCTCGGCCGGCATGGGCTTCACCGAGTACACCATCATCGCCGTGCTCAAGGACAAGGTCCTCGTCAACGCCGCCAACTACCTCGCGCCCAACGGCGTGCCCCTGACCCCGCAGGGCGACCTGGACACCAACACCGATCCACGCGTTCAATTCTCCGGCGGCACCAGCTTCACACTTGGCGCGTTGGAGATTCAGGGGGGGCGCGCGCTGTGGATGGATGTCGAGCAACTCAAGCAGATGCAGGGCGGCAACGGCGTCGACGTCGTCCGAAGCACCTGGCCCTACAAGGGTCAGCAGGTCAACGCCGTCACCGTCACCGTCAGGGGCAACGACAGCATCAGCTCAAGCACCTACCTCGCCGAGTCCGGCGCCAAGCTCGTTGACCGCATGGGCAGCGGGCCGCTCCGCCGCGGCGATATCGGCGCCAACCCGTACAACCGAAAGTACCAGTCGCTCATGCAACTGGTCGAGACCCGCCAGTTCAAGAGCCCGCTCATCGGCGCCGCCTGGCCTGACTGGACCCAGCGTGTCAAGGCCATGAACTTCGCAGGCACCTACAGCATGAACGTGCCCGGCCTGCAGGCGCCTCCTGTGCAGATGAGCCTGTCTATCTCCTTCACCGAACGCGGCGAGGGCTACATCCTCGGCAAGTCCACCTCGCAGGTCCAGGGCAACGCGCCCCAGACCTCGCTCGCCATGCAGGGCCCGGGCACCGCGCTGGGCTACTGGGTCCACCCCGACGTGCTCGCCAAACTCAAGCAGGGCCAGATCGACGAAAACAAGACCCTCCGCACCACCCTCAGCTATCAGGTACAGGACGGCAACCTCGGCCGGCTCGGCGTCTTCGTCCTCAACAACGAAGCCCAAACCTTCTACGCCGTCAGCGCCTACAACCTACAGACCGGCGCACTGACCTACATCAGCCACCACCTCGCCGACACCGGCACCACGATCGAGTACACACTCCAGGGCATCGAGTCGGAGTGAGAAAAAGGGGATAAGTACATTTAATTGACCCCCGCCCGCCGCCTGATACACTCTAGCCATGCCGCGAACAGCCCGATGTCAACCCGGCGGGATGGTCTTCCATGTGCTTAACCGCGGCAATGGGCGCATGCGGCTCTTCAATAAGCCGGCCGACTATAGCGCGTTCGAACGCGTCATGGCCGAGGCCGCCGCCCACGTCGACATGCGGGTGCTCGCCTACTGCCTGATGCCTAACCACTGGCACCTGGTGCTGCGTCCCCGCGAGACCGGCGACCTGGGCCGATACATGCAGCGCCTCACCGTGACGCATGTCCGCCGATGGCACGAACATCGACACAGCACCGGCGGCGGACACGTTTACCAAGGCACCTACAAATCGTTCCCGGTCCAGAGCGACGAGCACTTCCTCGCGGTGGCGCGCTACGTCGAACGCAACGCCCTGCGCGCAAGCCTCGTCGACCAGGCCCAGGACTGGCGTTGGTGCAGCCTCTGGCGTCGCGATCACCCGCAGGTCATCGACGACGTGCCGGCCCTCGCCCCCTGGCCGGTGCCGTGCCCCGCGCACTGGAAACGTCTCGTGAACCAGCCCCAGAGCCAGAAAGAACTCGAAGCGATCCGCACCGCGGTCCAGCGCGGCCGACCCTACGGCTCAGAACCCTGGCAGAAACGAACCGGCACCCGCCTGGGCCTCGAATCCACCTTCAGACCCCGAGGCAGGCCGAGGAAGGAGGAGGGCACGTGAAAATAATGTACTTATCCCCTTTTCCGTCTCCAGAAGATCGGGCTCGCGGACTGGCAGTCGTGGCTGCGCGAGCTGCTGAACCATGCCGAGCGAAAAGCGGCATGAAAACAAGGGAAAACGGGTAGAGCACTACAATTCGGGCCGGGTCCACAGGGTGGTCAGGATTCGGGGCGGGCGGGGGTGAGACACTTCGTCCATAAATTATCGCAGGAATGCCCCTTGGCACTTGCCATCCAGAAACTCAACTTCGATCAGGTGTTCTTCATCCCACTTGCAATTAAAGACCAGACGATAGCTTGATACACAATTGGGGGGATCGCCCTCAATTAGCATACGCATAAAGTCGGGGTTGTTTTTTATCTTGGGAGTGAGCTGAAGCATTTCCTCTATTAGTTTTGGATCCGCAGCATCTCTGCGAATCCGTAGTGATAGGTTCTCAAAAACAGAGTATTTCCATACATCCTCTTTCGAGTCCAACCCTTCGAAGGTGATACCGACATCGTCGTAGAACTCTTTCAGTCGGTTCTCGAACGATTCGTACAATGCGTCTTCGACCATCTTACAGATATCATCCTGGGTGGACAAGAACTCTTCAATTGATTCCGACAGAAACCGATCAATCGTCATCACGCCCCGGCCGAAGCCCGAGTAGCCGGCACTCAGTTCAATCTTTATCGATCCGGCATCCGTTCCGGTCAACCGGGGATCAATCTGGCTGGCTAACAATGTACCCGCGTACTCCCCAGCGGCCTTATCCAGACACTTGCGGATGTGTATTACATATTCCGGCTTTTTCTTGCTCATAGTGTTTCTCTATTTTCTATACGGCTTGTCATGGACCAACTCCCAAAAGAATATGCCTCCAGTGTGCCCCTTGGCTCGATGGTCACTACTGCTGATTAACTGCATCACACCGACGATTTCATGGTGATGCCATGTGAATCCACTTTCATAGTATCGCTTTTTAGTTAAATTATTGCTATTTTGTCCTTGCGCCAGTGAGGTCGCCGTATCTAACCACGCTGCCCCCGATGTCGCGAGTTGCAGAAGTTTTCCAATCTTTAGGCCAAAGAGTGCCGCGTAGGACAGTGTCTTGTCACGACCACGTGCGCCGGTGAGGGGGATGAATACTGTGCCCACGACTGCCGGGCGCGAAAAATGGGAGAAGTACATTATTTGCGGCAGATCGCATGGCGTAGGCCCTGGCGCGTGATGGCTTGTTTTTCCGGGCGATTGTCAGCCCGCGGTTGTTGCGGTCTGTTGTGACTGGCTCAGGCTGCCCGCCGACTCGAGCGTTGCCTTCATCTGCTCGTACGTCAGGCCTTGCGGCTTGGCGCGGTTGATGATGACGCTGTCGCTGTTGAGTTTCTCGCGTTCGCTCAGGCCCATGCGCAGGGTCAGCTCGCGCAGCTCTTCGAGCGCGCCCAGTTGGCTCAGCAGCGCGGGGTTGTTTTCGTTGAGAAACTTGACAAAGCGATCGGCATCGAAGCCATCAGGATCGTTGGCCACACTTGCATAGTTCTTGAGCGAGTCATCGACCGCGGTGCGGATCTGGGCGGTGCGGTCGGCTGGGCTGACGCCTTCGGACGCGAGCTTGTCGTAGTAGACCTGCAGGGCCTGTCGGACGACGTCGGCATCGAGCCGGGCGTTGGCGACGGTGTAGGAGCCATCGGGGTTGGCGGCACGATCGAAGGTCGGGCTCAGGTCGTTGTAGAGGCCGCGGGCCTGGACTTTGTCGATGCGCTCGCTGGCCGCGACGGGGCGTGGCGAGATGCCCAGTTGATCCTGCAGGATGCTCAGGTCCGCCTCGGTGAGGTTGACGACGGTGACGACCTCGGGCAGGCGCGTGATGTCGTCGATGTTGCTCAGCGCGAAGTCATCGGTGATCGGCGGATCGACCGGCGGCGGCGGCGGGGGGCTGATGATCGGGCCGGTGTAAAGGGCAAAGAGGTGGCCCAGGTCCGCGTCGTCGGTGTCGCCGTCGCCGTCGACATCGCCCTGCTGCTGGGTGTTGTTGCCGGTGCCGGCCGGGAGCGGGCCC
Source organism: Phycisphaeraceae bacterium (assembly GCA_041736655.1). GTDB lineage: Bacteria > Planctomycetota > Phycisphaerae > Phycisphaerales > Phycisphaeraceae > JAHQVV01. The sequence continues at coordinate 8,871 of JBGSTE010000086.1, forward strand.
GTGAAACTGGCGTAGGCGTTTGCGAAGTCGTCGAAATCGATGTCGCCGTCGCCGTCGGTGTCTGCCTCGTCGCGGTTGAAGCCGTTGCCGTCGAGTTGAGAGTTGTCCAGGCCCGTGATGGCCAGGGCGAACATGTCGCCGCTGACGAGCGAGAGTTCCTGAGCGATGACGGTGCCTTCCTGCGCGACGCCGCCGTCGTTGTCGGTGCGAGGCGTGACCTGGAGCTGGACCATGACACCGCCCAGCGGGCTGCCGATATAGACGCTTGAGCCGGAGGCGAGGATGGCCGTACCGTTGGGTACGGAAATCGTCCCGGTGTTGATGACCTCGTGGCCGAGGAGCGCAGCCAGAGTCTGCGCGTGGATCGTGCCGTGGTTGTGGACCGGGCCGGTGAGGTTGTCGAACTTGCTAAGCCCGCTGAGGAAATCGCTGTCGGAGATCGACCCCGCAGCGGCGAAGATGGCGGCGGCATCGACCACGGCGTTAGGCCCGAAGATGACGCCCGACGGGTTGACGAGATAGACGATGCCGTTGGCGGTGATCGTGCCGTTGATCTGCGAAGGCATGCTGTCGTGGATGCGGTTGAGGACGCGTGCATCAGCACCGGGCTGGATGAAGTTGACCGACTCGCCGACGCCGACGTTGAAGCTCGCGTAGTCGATGATGGCGTTATCCGGCGCGGTGATGTTGGTGACACCGGCGGCGGGGTTGTCAAAGCTCACCCCGCCGGTCGCGGCCGTCGGCACGGGCTCCGCAAACGAGAGGCCGGCGGACAGGCTCAGCGCGGCGAACAGCAGTACGCGTGTGGTTGTCATGGTTCGAGTGTTCGTCATAGTTGCCTCCATCGATTCGATCAGTCAGTTTCACCCGGGAGGGCGGGGCTCCTGCCGCGCCGTGTGTTAACGGTGGCGTGCGGGGCGGCGGGGGCCGCGCCC
>JBGSTE010000124.1:0-2510 GCA_041736655.1 Phycisphaeraceae bacterium
GGACGTTTTCGCCAGTTCCTGCTGGCTCTCCAGTTCCACCTGGGCCTCGGCCACGCGCGCCTCGGCCACGCTTACCTCCGCGACGCTCTGAGCCCGCAGCCGCGCGACCTCGACTGCCAGCGCCTGCATATCGTCGTCCAGGCTCACCAGCACGTCGCCTTTCTCAAACTTTTCGCCCTCGCGGACATGCAGCGTCTGCAACACGCCGTCGATGTACGACTCCAGCGGCAGTTCTTCAGAGGGCAGCGTGAAGCCTTCGTATCGACCCAGATCGCCGTGAAGCGAGCGCGGTGTTGAGCCCTCAAACGAGATGATTGGAGACCCCGCCAGAGCCACGATGAGCGAGAAAACGGCGGCCGATACAAGCAGTTGCACACGCATCGCTGGACCTTTCAAGACCTCAGAGAGGCAGGGGAACGGCGCAGCAGGTCAGGCGAGGATCTGCTTGACGATGTGGGCTTCTTCGACGCCGGTGAGGCGCTGGGCCAGGCCCTGGTACTTGAAGTTCAGGCGCTGGTGGTCGATGCCCATCTGGTGGAGGATGGTGGCGTTCAGGTCGCGGATGTGGACGCCGCCGTCGACGATGTTGTAGCAGTAGTCGTCGGTGACGCCGTGCTCGACGCCGCCCTTGATGCCGCCGCCGGCCATCCAGGTCGAGAAGCATCGGCCGTGGTGGTCGCGGCCGGTGTTGAGCTTGCCCTGGCTGTAGGCGGTTCGGCCAAACTCGCCGCCCCAGACCACGAGCGTCTCATCGAGCAGGCCGCGCTGCTTGAGGTCGGTGATGAGCGCGGCGCTGGGCTGGTCGGTATCACGGCACTGGTTGGTCAGGTGGCTGACGAGAGAGACGTGCTGGTCCCAGCCGCGGTGAAAGAGCTGGATGAAGCGGACACCGCGCTCGATCATGCGTCGTGCCAGCAGGCAGTTGGCGGCGTAGGTGCCGGGCTTTCGCGCGTCCGGGCCGTACATCTCGAAAATGGACTCGGGCTCGTCGGAGAGGTCGGTCAAGTCCGGCACGGAGGTCTGCATGCGGTAGGCCATCTCGTACTGGGCGATGCGGGCCTCGATCTCCGGGTCGCCGGTCGCGCTCAGGTGCTGTGCGTTGAGCGCGGCCAGGTCGTCGAGCTGATCGCGGCGCATGTGGTCGTCGATGCCCTCGGGGTTGTTCAGGTGCATGACGGGGTCGGCACCCGATCGCAGGCGGACGCCCTGGTGCTTGCTGGGCAGGTAGCCCGAGCCCCAGAGCCGCGAGAAGATCGGTTGGCCCGGGTTTTTGCCGGTGCCCTGGCTGATGAGGACCATGTAGGCCGGCAGGTTTTCGTTTTCCGAACCCAGGCCGTAGCTGAGCCAAGCGCCCAGCGAGGCGTGGCCAACCTGCTGACTGCCGGTGTTGATGTAGGTGATGCCCGGGTCGTGGTTGATGGCCTCGGTGTTGACAGCCTTGAGGATGGCGATGTCGTCGACGATCTTCGCGGTGTAGGGCAGGAGATCGCCGACCCAACGCCCGCACTTGCCGTGCTGCTGGAAGGGTTGGATGGGCGCGTTGACGAGGAACTCTTTCTGGCCGGAGGTCATGCCGGTGACGCGCTGAGTGCCGCGGACTGAATCGGGCAGCGGCTGGCCGTGCATGGTGTTGAGGTTGGGCTTGTAGTCAAAGAGGTCGATGTGGCTGGGCCCGCCGGACTGGAAGAGGTAGATGGCGCGCTTGGCCTTGGGCGTGAAGTGCGGCAGGCCGGGCAGTCCGAGGCTTTGAGGTTTTTGTGTCGTCGGGATCGGGCTGGCAAAAGCCATCGGGCCAAGCAGCGAGGCGAGCGCCGCGACGCCGATGCCGTTGCGGGCCTGGTTAAAGAGTTGCCGCCTCGTGATGCCGCGCTGGTATTCGGTGATGGGGTCCATGCTTGATTGGGGTATGGGGTTCAGGGTTTGGGGTCTGGCGGCTACTCGCGGGTGATCGTTTCATCAAGGTTCAGGATGACGGAAGCGACGACCACCCACGCCGCCTGGCGGGGCGAGCCATCTTCGACCACAGCCTCCGCCGCATCGGGATCGTAGGTGAACTTGCGCACCGCCTTCTCAAGGCGTTCGAGCAGGATCGTGCGTTCGGCCGGCTTGGGCAGGCGAGCGGTGGCGCGGCGGAACATGAAGTCGAGGCGTGCTTCGTCGGTGTCACCGCCGCTGCTTGTCGTGAGCTTGGCCAGTTCTTTGGCCGCGTCGAAGTATTCCGGGTCGTTGAGCAGGACCAAGGCCTGCAGCGGCGTGTTGGTGCGTGAGCGTTCGACGGTGCAGACCTCGCGCGACGGCGCATCGAAGGCGAGAAGCGAAGGCGGGGGGCTGGTTCGTTTCCAGAAGGTGTACATGCTTCGGCGGTTGAGCGCGTTGTCCTGGCTGGCATAAAACTCCTGTGCGGTGAAGGCGTTGCCGTAGCCGAAGTGGCTGACCTCGCGCCAGAGCCCGTGCGGCTGAGTGGGGTAGACGCTGGGCCCGCCGACGCGGGTGTCGAGCTTGCCGGCGAT
>JBGSTE010000141.1:0-4703 GCA_041736655.1 Phycisphaeraceae bacterium
CCGCTGCGCGGGACCAACTCGCGCCCGCCGGCCGTGTCGTCGTCGAGGTCCGCGTCGATGGCCAGTCCATCACCGGCGCTGGACTTGATGACGATCAGCCCACCGCTGCCGCCAGCGATGTCCGCGTCTACTCGGCCAGGCCCGGCGATCTGGTCGTCGGCGTACTCGAAGATGTTCGCACCCAGCTCGCCGACGCTCAAGAGACCCAGCAGCAGGCCGCCGAACTCCTGCAGCGCGATGAGCTGGCCCAGGCGATGCGGCTGGTTCAGCAGTCCATCGAGGGCTGGATCCAGGCCCAGCAGGCCGTCAGCCAGTCCGCCGCGCTCCTGCAGCTTGACCTGAGCATCATCACGGTTGAGAAAATGTCCGTGAGCGAACGCATGAATGAGCTGATCGTCAGCCTCACCTAGCTGCGTGACACCGTGGTCGCCAACGACTTTGTCGCCCTGGCCGATACGCTGACTTACGAGTGGCCGGGGATCACCGAGCGCTGGGATGCCGCGATCGGCGCGATCATCAAGCACATCGAGGCGCAGTAAGATCCTGCTAAGCCGCGAGCGGCTTCAATCAATCAGCAATCAACGATCAACCGACCCATGCCTAACCTTGACCACCCCATCCTGCCGCTGATCAAGCAGGCGTTCCCGGCCGCGAAACTCTTCGCCACCGAGTTCCGCGGGCAGACGACACTGGTCCTCGATGTACTCAACCTGCACGAGGTGCTCGCCTTCCTGCGTGACGACCCGCGCTGCCGGTACGACCTCCTGAGCCACATCGCCGGCATCGACTACCTCCGCTACCCCAAGCCCAGCCAGTCGCCGCAAGGCTTGCCCACCGGCCGATTCGCCGTGGTTTACAACCTGCTCGCCACCGGCACGCACGGCCCAGAGTCGCCGCGACTCTTCATCAAGGTCCTGCTCGATCCGTCACTCCCGACCGACGGCATCGTCGAAGACCCCGCACTCTACCTGCCCTCCGTGACCGACCTCTGGCCCGGCGCCGAGTGGATGGAACGCGAAGTCTTCGACATGTTCGGCATCCGTTTCACCGGCCACCCGGACCTCCGCCGAATCCTCACCTGGGAAAACTACCCCGCGCACCCGCTGCGGAAAGACTACCCCGTCAAGGGCCGAGGCGAACGCGAGGATTACCGCGTGGTGGAGCGGGATTCAGCCTAATACGAGCGTGGCACATGAGTCAATTCTCAGAACAGCTTCCGCTTCATGAAGTGTGCGTGGTTGCCGAATACACCACCGACAACGGGCCTTTTGACGAAGACTATTTTCTTGTTGTCGTGACTACCAGCAACGGCTGGATCGAAATGCCGATGGCAAGCAGTGATGCGAAGTAATTTCAGGAACGATTTGAGCAGACTATTGGCAAGCTTTCACCTGCTCGGCTAGTAACCTCTACCTATTTTCAGAGCAACATCTTGTGGCCGCAAGAAAGTGTGGGTAATCAGCTCTTTGAATTCAAGCCCGTGTCGCGGGGCCTGATTGCTCGAATCAAAGCGGTATTCGGCGTAAGGCGCGTTGCGGTGGCATTGAGAGCTGAGGTTGAAGCGCTACTGAAAAGACACTAATCACGCCGCGCGGGTCTTAGACTTTTTTTTTGTTTCGGCCTTTGCCTCGCCGACGTTGGCTTGCGCCTTGTCTTTGGCCAGCTCATCGCTGAGGGTGTTCTCCCACTGCGGGGCCTTGTCGCGGTGCGCGGCCTTGGCGAGCATGTGCGAACCGACCGGGTTACTCACGAAGAGGAACAGCACCACCGCGATCGACTTGGCGATCACGTCGCCCGTGCCTACGTGCAGGCTCGCGGCCAGCAAGAGGCCCATCATCCCCAGCGTCGAGCACTTACTCGCCGCGTGCAGACGATGATAAACGTCAGGCAGGCGCACGACACCGATCGCGCCGACGAGCATGAAGAACAGGCCCGCAATCAGGAAGAAAATCGCGAAGGTGTCGAGGATCAGTTGCGTTGTCATGCCGCGCCCTCCTCGCCTGTCTGTCCCTTGCCGTCGGCTGAAGCCTGTGCAGGGTCGTCGGCGAACTTCCTGCTGGCACCGATGTACTGGGCAAATGCGACCGTGCTGGCAAAGCCGAGGATCGAGACGACCAGCGCCGCGTCGTAGTACAGCGAGCTGTCGTATTTGATCGCCAGGACGACGACCAGCCCGGCGACGAGCATCGCCATCGTGTCGCCCGCCAGCACACGGTCGGCCAGGTGCGGGCCCTTGATCATACGCCACAGACACAGCAGCACGCCCAGCACCAGCACGCCTACGCCCAGCCGCGTCAGCAGCATCAGCGGCGTGTACATCAGGCTCCGCGCCGGCTCGGTGGCGGAGTCCGCGACGGCGTGGGCCGTGTCGCTCGCGGCGATCAGGATGGTCGGCAGGGCGTCAAGCATGGCGGTTCTTATTCTTCAGTTCGTCATCATCGGTGTGGAACACCAGCTTCATCAGCTTGTCACGCAACTGGTCTAGGTCGGCGATCGCGGACTTGGGGTCCTGCGCGTACATCGCGTGAATGTACAGGGTATCGCCGGCCTCATTGATATCGGCGCTGAGCGTGCCGGGTGTCAGCGTGATCGCGCTGGCCAGCGTCGTGACCTGGATCTCCGACAGGCCGCTGACATCGTAGCGGAGCATCCTCGGCTTCATGTTCAGTGTGGGCGTGATGATCTCCCATGCGACATCAAGGTTGGCCTTCACCAGGATATAAAGGAAATAGCCGGCAAACCGCAGCAAGCCGTAGAGACGGGGCAGGTAGGTCGCCCGTCCGCTGGCGCGCAGGCCCAGTTCGACAACGATCGCGCCCAAGGCAAAACCCAAGACACCGTTGAGGAACGAGGTGTCACGATTGAGCATCATCCAAAGCAGGGTCAGCGCGATATTCAGGAGGATGTTGACGGTCATCGGATTTCACCGCCTTCCACAGCCGCTACAGCGGAGAGCGTCGCGCCACCGGTGGAAGCGGCATCGATCTGGCGAGCTTCAAGTGCGAGTTCGACCGTGTCGTAGGCCCGCTCACCGAGCACGGCGGTGATGTAGGTCTTCGGATTCTCAAGCTGATCGCCCGCACGGTTGGCGACCTTGTAGACGCTCTCGGCACCAAAGCCCAGGAACAGCGCGAAGCCCACCAGCAGCGTGATGCCCGCGTAGGCCGAGCGGCAGGACGACTTGACGTAGGCGGGCGTATGCGTGGTGGGGGCCTTGTCGGGGTTCCAGTAGCCGTAGCTCCAGATCTTGAGCATCGAGAGGAGCGTCAGCGCGCCGGTGAGCAGGCCGATGACACCGAGGTACCACTGGCCTTCGTAGAAGCCTTCGCGGATGATAACCATCTTGCCGAAGAAGCCCGAGAGCGGCGGCAGGCCGACGAGCGACATCGCGGCGATGAAGAAGAGCACGCCCAGCTTCCAGTCGCGTTTCAAGAGCCCGCCGAGCTTGTCGAGGTCGTCGGTGCCGGCATGTTTTTCCATGACGCCGCAGCAGAGGAACAAGGCGCACTTCACGACCATGTGCTGGATCATGTAGAACGCGCAGCCCGCCAGCGCGTGGCCGGACATCACCGCGATGCCGAAGACCATGTATCCGACCTGGCTGATGACGTGGACCGAGAGGATCTTGCGGACGTTGTGCTGGCTGACCGCGCCCAGCACGGCCAGGAACATCGTGAATGCCGCGGCGACGATGAGGATGATCTTGATGATCTGCGAGGTGCCGTCGAGTTCGCCGTTGCTGGCGAAGATCAGGGGGAAGAGCCGTGCGACGGTGTAGACGCCGACCTTGGTCAGCAGGCCTCCGAAGAGACCGGCGATGGAGATCGGGATCGTGTAGTACGTGTCCGGCAGCCAGAACCAGAGCGGGAAGAACGCGCCCTTGAGCCCGAAGACCAGCAGGAACATCACGGCCAGCGCGTTGAATCCGGTAGGCAGTGAGCGGCTGGGGTCGGCTTCGATCTCGGCGATGATGCGTGCAAGGTCTGCGATGTTCAGCGTGCCGAACATGCCGTAGACCATGCCGGCGGACATGAGGAAGATCGTCGACGCGAGGACGTTGAGGAGGATGTACTTGTAGGCCTGCCGCAGCTGCGCGAGGCTGGTGCCGATGACCAGCAGGGCGTAGCTGGCCATGAGCATGATCTCGAAGGCGACGAAGAGGTTAAAGAGGTCGCCGGTGAGGAAGCTGAGGTTGACGCCGAACATCAGGAGCTGCATGAGCGGGTGGTAGTAGCGCCGCTCGGTTCGTGGGTCGATGATCGAGAAGCTGTGGATGTACGCGCCCAGGCCGACGGCCGCGGCGGCGCAGATGAGCATGCCCGACAGCGAGTCGAAGACGATGGAGATGCCAAAGGGCGCGGTCCATCCGCCCATCTGCGAGACGAGGACGGACTCTTCTTCGGGCGCGGCGGTGATCTGGAGGACCAGCGACAGCGCCATGCCGAGCATCATGGTGTAGCTGAGTACACCGACGAGGCGCGAGAGCACCCTGCGGTTGATCAGCGTGATGCTGACGAGCCCGGCCAGCAGGGGGATGATGACGAGCATGATGATGCGGTGGTCGGTCATGCTTGCCGCGCCTCCTGGGCCAGTTCATCGACCTCGATGGTGTGGGTCTTGCGGTTGGTGACGACCAGCAGCGTGAGCAGGAAGCCCATGACGCCAAAGCCGATGACGATCGCGGTGAGGATCAGCGCCTGCGG
>JBGSTE010000557.1:0-12386 GCA_041736655.1 Phycisphaeraceae bacterium
CGGGCCCGAAGAAGTCGCCGCCTACCCCGCGCTGATCCGCTTCTACCTCGGCCAGCCCTTCGCCGCCTTCGCAACCATCACCGCCGGCAGCTCGCTGGCCATGGTCCTCTTCTGCTCGATCTGGGTCCGCTCGATCGGCACGGGGGACAGCCGGCTGTCGATCTGGCTCAAGAAAAAACTCCACGTCTTCGGCGCCAGCCACCGCCGGCCTGCACGCTCACTGGGCAACGGCAACCCCGTCGCCTGGCGCGAGGCCAACACCCGCGGCAAGTTCGCCGGCATGCTCGCTCGCTACAGCTTCATCCTCCTGGGCCTCATCGCGCTGAGCATCCTCATGTTCTACTACCACTTCGACCCGTCCTGGGCTCCCACCCTCGGGCCCGACGGCAAACCCCTGCTTGTCCAAAGCAAAGTCAACTCCTCCACCGAATGGTTCCGGCCATCGCTCATGGCCCTGGTCATCACGGAAATCGCGGTCATCACCCTCATCGCGCTCTACATGGCTGCCGGCAGCGTCTCCAAGGAACGCGAGGACGGCACGCTGGACATCATGCTCACCACGCCCATCACCCCACGCTACTACATCTGGGGCAAGCTCCGCGGCCTGGTCCGCTTCCTGAGCATCATGATCGCCCTGCCGGTTCTCTCGCTGGCCATCGTCAGCGGGTACAGCCTCGTCGGCTCAGTGCTCGGCTGGCCGCAGGCCACGGTGCAGCAGTATTCGAATAGTGGCTACGGCTCCTCGACCATCGTCGCGCCGCTGGTTTATTTCGAGATGCCGCTGTTACTACTCATCATGCTCCTGCCGTTTATCGCCGTCTGCGTCGCCATCGGCATGCACAGCTCGCTGCGGGCCAAGGGCGTGCTGGGCGCGATCGTGCCGTCGGTCGCCATCGTCGGGCTCGGCGCACTGGTTCTGGGCTTCTGCGGGCTGGCGATGGCCAGCAACGTCCCGCTGGTGGGCCCGGTGCTCAACGCCTTCAGCCCCGCGACCAACGTCATCATGCTCATTGACCCCAACAACTTCGTCGAGGGCTTTGATGATGAGCCCTTCGTCGGCCGCATGTCGCTCTTCATCGCCGCCATCGCCGCCGCCGCCGGCTACGCCACCATCGTCTGGGCCGTCATCTCCGCCATGGTCCGCGGCTTTGACCACACGGTGCGGAAGCTGTCGGGGACGAAGTAAGTCAACTGGGGTTCGGTTTTGTAACCACAGATGAACACTGATGCACGCAGATCAAAACCAGCTCGATCAAAAAAAGCGCAATCGTCTGTGGAAATGGTTCTTTGGTATCACAGCGAGTCTCTTTCTAAGCTGCTGTGTCATCCCAACGTCCATCTATCTTTTCCTTATCCCATCGCTCTATGAATTCAGAGTTGGACAATCCCTTCCAAAGTCAGCCGAAGTCTTGCATCAGCAGTGGGACCAAAATGGGTTTGATGCGGCCTACCGTTTTGTGATCTCTTTTCAGGACGACCAGGCAAGAGATCAGCTTACTCAGGCATGGAATCTGAAACCAGGAGAGGCTACGCGATTATTTTCAAGCGACTTGCCTGCGTGGTGGCCCGTAAACCGAATCGATCAGATCAATAAGACGGGGGAGGTCTACAGCCGGGTCGACAACCAAACAGAGCAATGGTGGAGCCTTTGGGTCGATCGAGAACAAAACCTGATCTATCTCGAACAAGGCAGATGGTAACCGTTATAGCCAGGCATCTGAGTGCATCCGTGTGCATCTGTGGTTCCAAGCTGCCTTGCTCCGCTATAATCCAGTGTCACAAAGGACTACCCCATGCTCTGGCAGCCCACGCTACCCGAACCATACAGCGCGATGAGCGACGAGCAGCTCAAGGCCGCGATCGCGGCGCGTAAACGCGAGCTCGGCAGCGACCTGGTCATCCTCGGCCACCACTACCAGCAGGACGACGTCATCCAGTTCGCCGACTTCGATGGCGACTCGTTCAAGCTCAGCCAGCTCGCCGCCGAGCAAGTCAGGAAAAACAACGCGAAGTACGTCGTCTTCTGTGGCGTGCACTTCATGGCCGAGACCGCCGACATCCTCACCGACGAACACGTGCAGGTCATCCTGCCGGACTTGGGCGCCGGCTGCTCGATGGCGGATATGGCCAACTACGACCAGACCACCGAGTGCTGGGAACAGTTGCACAGCGTGTTCCAGCAAAACAACCTGACAGTCCGCGTGATCCCCATCTGCTACATGAACTCCAGCGCCGCGATCAAGGCCTTCTGCGGCATGCACGGCGGCGCGGTGTGCACATCCTCCAACTGCGACAAGCTCTTTTACTGGGCGCTCAAGGGCGGCGACAGCCCGCTGGCTGCCGGCGAAGAAGTCAAGATCTTGTTCCTCCCCGACCAGCACCTGGGCCGAAACACCGGCGCTGCCGCGGGTTTTGACCCGCTGACGCAGATGTGCCTCTGGGACCCCAAGCAGGACATGGGCGGAAACGACGAACAGCAAATCCTCGACAGCACCTTCATCCTCTGGAAGGGCCACTGCTCGGTGCACAAGCTGTTCAGGCCCGAGCACGTGGACGAAGTCCGCGCGATCTGGCCGGACGTGACGGTCATCGCCCACCCCGAGTGCGCCTACGAGTTGTGCCAGAAGGCCGACATGACCGGCAGTACCGAGGGCATCATCCAGGCCATCCGCACCGCCAAGCCCGGCAGCCGATGGGCGATTGCCACCGAGGTGCACCTGGTCAATCGCCTGGTAAATGAAGCGAAAACGCGTGGCGTCGAGGCCCGCATCCTCTCAAGCTGTCAGTGCCTGTGCACGACGATGTTCCGCATCGACCTGCCGCACCTGCTGTGGGTGCTGGACAACCTCGCCCAAGGCAAGGTCGTCAACCGCATCACCGTCCACCCCGAGGCCCGCAGGCACGCGCTGACGGCCCTGAACCGCATGCTCGATATCACCGCCAAGGCCCGGCCCAACCCGATCAAGACCAACCCGGCCAGAGCCTGAACGTTCGTGGTTAGCCGGCGGGCTTGCCCCGCCGATCGACTCCGCAGCGAGATCGGCGGGACAAGCCCGCCGGCTAACATCGTGGCATCAAGTAAGATTGAGATATGTCCATCTCCGACCTCCGCCAGAGCTACGAAAACGCCCCGCCGTTGAATGAGGCGGACCTGGCGGACGATCCGTTCGTGCAGTTTGGCCGGTGGTTTGAGCAGGCGGTGGCCGCGAAGATCATGGAGCCTAACGCGATGACGCTGGCGACGGTCGACGCCGCCGGCCGACCCGACGCGCGGGTGGTGCTCTTGAAGGACGCCGACGCGCAGGGCTTCACGTTCTACACCAACTACGAAAGTGCCAAGGCCAGGCAGATCGCCGAGCACGCCGAGGTCGCGCTGGTGTTTTACTGGGACGCGCTGTTTAGGCAGGTCCGCATCCGCGGGCCGATCACCAAGGCCGACCGTGCCGAAGCGCTGGCCTACTGGCAGACAAGACCGCGAGCCAGTCAGTTAGGTGCCATGGCGAGCGCGCAGTCATCCACACTCAAGGACCGGGCCGAGTTGGAGTCGTCGTTTGAACAGCTAGCGAAGCAGTTTGCCGACGACCGACCGATCCCCCTGCCGGACAACTGGGGCGGCTACCGCGTGATCCCCAGCGCCATCGAGTTCTGGCAAGGCCAGCGCTCCCGCCTGCACGACCGGCTGGTTTATGTACGCGATGCGGAGGGATGGCAGGTCAAGAGGTTGGCGCCGTGATGGAAACTAGACCATTTCCAGATAATACATCGTTAAAGTTCACTCTATTCGCGGCAGTACCTGCCATTGCTTGGACCGTTATTTGCTTTAGCTTCATCGGTTTGCTGGATCACTGGCTGTCGCCTCCTTACTCGACATGGTTGGGCATCACGATTGGTATAGTTTGGTTTTTGACTTGTGTTGCGATTATCGTCATCAGCAAGAATCGTTTTCTTCCAAACCAGCGCAAATGTCCAACTTGTGGCAAAAATATAGTGCTACAAAATGACGGGGATCGAACATTCCACTACTACAACTGCGATCACTGCCAAATCCGGTGGCAGACAGACCTTGAAAGATCTGATGTCTAGCCGAAAAAGACTCGCATTAACAAGCGCGTTTTTCGCCTCGTGCTTTCAAGCATATCGCTAATTTCAAACCGTTTATAGGAGTTCTTCACCTTCCTCTTGCATCGCGAGCGCTGACGGCATGACTCTCAGGCGCTTTGTCGCCATAGAGATATCGCAGATAGGCAGCCTCTTGATCTGGCGAGAAAGTGTCCTCTTTCTTCACTTCCGAAAAACTGACGATCGGTACCATGAACAGGCTGACCATGACGGCGATCACCGCGACACCCTTGAATAGCGACGACTGACCACTCGGCAGCGGGCTGGGGACGGTGGCTGTCTGTCCGTTACCCTGTCCGGGGTCGTCGATCGGCGGCTGGTTCATCACCAGTTGCTGCATGGGGTTGAAGACAAACTCGGCCAGCAGAGCGCCGTATGCCGGTGCAACCAATGCGACCGCCATGCCCGCGCCGATCGATTCCGGGTCGGACAGGTCGGCGAGCATCGCGATCAGCCCGGTCAATGCGCCGACCAGCCCGCCGCCCCAGGACAACTGGTAGAGCCTTGCGAATACTGCCATGCGCATCTGTCGTTGCCATGCGTTCGCTCTCGGTGCGGACTCAACGAAGATCGCCGCCGTGAACGCGTCATGCAATACGCTCAGAGGGAAACACATCATCGCCCCACCGACAATTGCCCCCAGGACCAGAAAGATGCTGGGAATATCGACATAGATGCCAAGCTTGCCGCCGAGCGCTGCGTAGGCCCAGAGCAGCAAAACCAGGATATTCAGTCCGACAAGTCGTGAGATCAGGTTCATGACCGGCTACCTGTTGTGGGTGATCGTCACTCTGATTATCGGACAAACCACCCGTATGCCGCCAACAACGCCAAGGGTCGCCAAGACAATCTTGTTGACTTTATTTGGCGCTCTTGGCGTCCTTGGCGGCTGAATCGTCGCCCTTCTTCGCGCAGGCCTTGGAGCAGTATTTCACGCTTTCCCAGTCGCGGGCCCATTTTTTGCGCCAGGTGAAGTCGCGCTGACAGGCCGGGCATCGCTTGGTCGGCAGGTTGTGTTGCTGCTTATTCGGCATCGTTTCGTTCGAGTTGTTTGCCACGCTTGGCGATCGCTCGGGCCATGCGGGTGAACATGATCATGTGCAGCGGGTACAGCGACCACCAGTAGAGCAAGCCAGGCAGACCGCGCGGGCGGAAGGCGGCGGTCTGTTCGAGGTAGGTTTGGCCCTGCTCTACACGGACTTCCCAGCGAAGCCAGGCATCGCCGGGCAGTTTCATCTCGGCCCGCAGCGTCAGGCGCTGGTCGGCCTCGACTTCTTCGACGCGCCAGAAGTCCATCGCCTCGCCGGGCAACAGTTCGTCGGGGTGGCGTCTTCCACGGCGCAGGCCCGGGCCGCCGACGAGTTTGTCCATGAGTCCGCGCAGTTTCCATGCCCAGTTAAACGTCAGATAGCCGCGTTCACCGCCTAGTGATGTAAACGCGCGGAACAGGGCGCTGGCTGAGCAGTCGGCCTTAACGCGGCGCAACTCGCGGATGATCCCGCCGGAGTCTTTGAGTCGGAGCACTTCGCCGCTGCCGACCGATCCGGACCAGCGGGTTTCGATGTCACCCAACTCGATCTTGCCCAATGCCAGCTCGACGGACTTGCGGTAGCCGATCGGCTTGATCTGCGGGAACAATCGCCTGGCCTTGTCGTCATGAACAACCAAGGGCTGGACGACGCCCTCGATCAGCGGCACAGCCAGGCGGTTGGGGATGGGCGTGACAAACCCGACCCAGCGTGCAGCCAGGCCCGGCGCGAGGACTGGCACAGGGATGATGATGCGTTTGAGCCCGCGCACCGCCGCGTAGCCGTGCATCATCTCGCTAAAGGTGAGTTGCTCGCCGCCGACCTCGATGATGCCCGCCGGCTCGTGCTCGCTCGCCGCGAGTAAGTACGCAAGGATGTCACGCACCGCGATCGGCTGGACCAGGTTCTTGATCCACTTGGGCGCGACCATTGCGGGAAGGCGCTCGGTCAGATAACGCACCATCTCGAAGCTCGCCGAGCCTGAGCCGATGATCGGCCCGGCACGCAGCTCCGTCGTCGGAACATGCTCAGCCAAGACCCGCCCGGTCTCAGCCCGGCTGGCCAAATGCGGTGAAGCCTTGTAATTGTCGCTCGGTTGGAGTCCGCCGAGGTAGATCACGTGCTTGACGCCGGCACGCTTGGCCGCGATGCCCATGTGCTCTGCCCCATGCCGGTCGCGAGCAGCGAAATCGCCATCGCTGCCCATTGCATGGATCAAATAATAGACGGTGTCGATCCCCTCGAGCGCTTGGTCAAGCGTGTCGGGCTCAAGCACATCACCCAGGACGACCTCGACCATGCCTTCCCACGGCCGACCGATGACACGACCGCGATCGCGCACCAGCACACGCACCGCGTCACCACGATCGATCAGCCTCGCAACTAAACGACCGCCGATGTAACCCGTCGCACCCGTGAGCAGAACTCGTCTCATCGTTGTACCTCCGTCACGTCGTCGATGAATGTCGTGGCCATGTTGAAGATACGCGCTTTGCGCTCGGGCTTGAGTTTGTCCAGCGCCTTGGTCATCACCGACATCCGCGGGTTGCGTTCAAAAAAGGCGCGGTGTTTGTCGATGAAGCGCCAGTACAAGCCGTCGGCCACGTCGCACCAATCGCCCTTAGGAGTGTCGCTCATCTTCAAAAGATAGTTGCTGCCGCAGAGGTAGGGCTTGGTGGAGAAGATCCCGCCGTCGGAGCAGAGGCCCATGCCGTAGACGTTGGGGCCCATGACCCAGTCGCTGGCGTCGACGAACATCCGCATGAACCAGTCGTGGACCTGCGTGGGTTTGATCTCGCAGAGGTTCATGAAGTTGCAGAGTACCATCAGGCGTTCGATGTGGTGGGTCCATCCCAGGCGCAGGGCTTTTTGGATGGCGTCGTCCAGCGGCGGCAGGCCGGTGGTGCCGGTTTCCCAGCAGGGTTTCATGGTGCGGTGATGGTCAAAGTGATTGGCGCGTTCTTCTTCAACGGAGAAATGGCGATAGATCCCGCGGATAAACTCGCGCCAGCCGATGACCTGGCGGAGGAAGCCTTCCAGCGCGTTGAGCGGGATGTCGTGTTGTTTCGCGTGCTTAAGCGTGCGTTCGATGATTTCGCTAGGCGTGATCAGGCCGAGGTTGAGCGTCGGCGACAGCACGCTATGGAAGAGCCAGTCGCCACGCTGACTGAGTGCATCTTCGTAGTCGCCGAAGAAAGCGAAGCGCTCTTGAAGGAATGTGTCAAGCCAGGCCAGCGCCTGCTTGCGGGTGGTCGGGAACCAGACGTCGCTAGCGCTGTCGATCCTGCCGGGGTGGTCGGCGAATCTAGTGTTGACGAGTTCTACTACGTCTCGGACATGCTTCGTCGGCTTTGCGTAGTCGACCTTTGGCAGCGCGACGTCTTTCGGAAGTTTTCTGCGGTTGTCTGAATCGAAACTCCATTGCCCGCCGATCGGTTTGCCGTCGTTATCGAGGAGGATGTTCAGGCGTTTGCGCTGGCGTTCGTAGAACCTGGCCATGAAGGGCTTGCCCTTGGCGTCGCTGAGATACTTGGCGAACTGCGAGCGGGTGGTGAGGAACATCGGGCTGGTCAGTTCGTTTCGTTCCAGGCCACGCTGGTGACAGAAGCCGGCGATACGTGCTTCAAAGAACTTGTCTTCGATCTCAAAATGCGTCAGGCATTGGATCGACGGGTTGGCGTCGAGGTAGCGGGCGAGTTTGTCTTCGTAGCATGGGGCGGATTCGTTGGCTGGTTGTTCGTCGAGCTTGTCGTAGTGGACTTCATAGCCCGCATGGCTCAGGTCGTCGGCGTAGCTGCGCATGGCGGCGAGGAAGAGCACGAGCTTGAGCTTGTGGTGCCTGACGTAGGTGCAAAGGCCCCGGTCCTCGGCCAGGAAGACCCGCCGGCTGGGGCTGCCGGGCAGGTGCTCGAGCGGGAAGAGCTGGTTGCCAAGGACCAGGAGCAGGGATTGGTCGCAAGCGGGTAGAGCCATCGGTGGGTTTGCCGTTACGGGGTTCAGATCGCCGGATGATAGGCGGGCGGGCGTGTCACTCGACCTCGCTGGCCGGATGGTCTACAATGAGTCGTCTCCAACCGCCGCCCGCAACGGGAGGTCCAGCCATGCTCCGAAAGATGATGCTCAGCAAGATCCACCGGGCCACCGTCACGCGGTGCGATGTCGATTACGTCGGCTCGGTGACGATCGACGCGGACCTGCTGGTCGCCGCGGGGATGCGGCCTAACGAGGCGGTGTGGGTGCTGGATATCGACAACGCTGCGCGGTTTGAGACTTATATCATCCGCGGCGAGCCGGGCAGCGGGAAGATCGAGATCAACGGGGCTGCGGCCAAGCTCGTCGAGCCGGGCCACAAGGTCATCATCCTGACCTACGGCCTGCTGACGCCGCAAGAGTGCGACAAGCACGAGGCCAACGTCGTGATCTGCGACGCGAACAACCGAGTCGAGCAACTGCTCAAGTACCACAGCGATGTGGACCAGCCGGCGGTTTTGTAAGTTTGATTTGGTGAAGTTTGATTTGGTGAAGTGCTTTAGCTTGACCATTGCTGTGTGTTGAAGCGTTCAGCGTTACCCATCCAACGACTTGCTGGCCACCGATACAATCCCGCTACCGATGACGGACACTTCACCAAATCACCACTTCACCAAATCAAACTTGACTTTGGGAATGCTCGGCGGCGGACAACTCGGGCAGATGTTCTGTCTCGCGGCCAGGCGCGCCGGCGTGAAGACGCACGTGTTCTGCCCCGTCGATGGCGAGCCGGCGACGCAGGTGTGCGACCACAAGACGATCGCGGCGTATGACGACCTCGAAGCGGTCGAGCGCTTTGCCAGGTCGGTCGATGCGGTGACGTACGAGTTTGAGAACGTGCCGGCGGCGACGGCGGCGGCGTGTGCGAAACACTGCCCCGTTCGGCCGGGAAAGCACGTGCTGCATGTGGCGCAGGACCGCATCCGCGAGAAAACGTTTCTCTCTGAACACGGCATCCCCGTCGGCCCGTTCGCGCCGGTCACGACGCTCGACGACTTGCAAGCGGCGGTCAAGACCATCGGCGTGCCCGCGGTGCTCAAGACGGCCTCCGGCGGTTACGACGGCAAGGGCCAGCGCGTCCTGCATCGCGGTGACGAGGCGGAATTGATTTACGCCTGGGAAGACCTCGGCCGTCGGCCCTGCATCCTCGAGGGTTTTATTGATTTTGAGCAGGAAGTCTCCGTCGTCGCCGCGCGCGGCACGGCTGAGTCCGGCGGCGACATCGTCTGCTACGGCCCGATCGCCAACGCCCACCGTAACCACATCCTCGATGTCTCGGTCGTCCCCTGCGGCGCGCCCGCAAGTGTCGAACAAGAGGCCCTTGCAATCGCCAGGCGAATCATGCAGGAGCTTGATGTCGTGGGCGTGTTGTGTGTCGAGTTTTTCCAGACGCGCGATGCCCCCGGAAGCCCGAGCCGGATGCTCGTCAACGAGCTTGCGCCCAGGCCACACAACTCCGGCCACCTGACGATCGATGCGTACTCGCACAGCCAGTTCGACCAACAGGTCCGCTGCGTGATGGGGCTGCCGCCGATGCAGGTAGAGCGTAAGAGCCCGGCGGCGATGGTGAACTTGTTGGGGGACATTTGGCCAACTGCTGCGCTTGCTGGAGAAGTCGCGGCCGAGCCGGACTGGCGTGTGCTGGAAGGAAAGCAGCAGCTTCACCTGCATTTATATGGAAAAGCGCAGGCTCGGCCTGGGCGGAAGATGGGCCACCTCACCGCGCTGGGTCGCACGGCACACGAAGCGATCCGCGACGCGGTGGAGGCGCGAGCCCGACTGACGTCGGCGACGCCGATTGCGCCGTGAGGTGCTGCCAGGGCAATCGCATCTGACTCAGGTGGGGCGGGCTTCCAGCCCGCCGTTCAGGCGCAGCATGAAATCAATCACTGTGCTTTGGCCTGTCGGCCAACTCGGGCAAGATGCCCGCCCCACCTTTCATTTCAGACGCGATCGCCGTGAGGTGCTGCGAAGGGGTTGACACGATTGTCAGGTCGCGTGATAAGATCGATGACCCCCTACGATCGAGTTGCACCATGACCGCATCGCGCGCCCGTGAGAAACAAGCCAGTTGGACGTTTCTGACCAACCACTCGCATGTGCTGATCTGCCTGGCGATGGACCCGGACCTGCTCCTGCGTGAGGTGGCGGATCGCGTGGGGATCACCGAGCGTGCGGTGCAGACGATCGTGCAGGAGTTGGAGGAGGGCGGCGTGCTGGTGCGGACCAAGGATGGCCGGCGCAACCGCTACCAGATCAAGGAGGGCCGATCGCTCCGTCACCCGGTCGAGGGCCACCGCCGTGTGCGTGACCTGCTGGAGATGGTGCGGAGCGGATCCGGAAAATAGTGGTTTTTTTCGGGGCACGGGGTTGACTTGATCCGACATACGAACTATACTTCGTATATTGATCAGGACACCCCAACCCGGAGCCCCAGCCATGATGATGACCATCACCAGCCGAAGCACCAACCTGACCCAGACCATCCGCCAGCACATCCGCAGCCGACTGTCGGCGGCGCTGGACCAGCACAAGGACCGCGTTCGGCATGTGAGCGTGACGCTCGAAGATGTCAACGGCCCGCGCGGGGGGAAGGACCAGGCCTGCCGGGTCGCTGTCGAACTGACCAACGGCACGACGCTGCATCACGAGCGCACCGGGTTTGATCTGTACGCCAACGTCAGCCTCATCGCGGACAAGGTCAAGCGCCGGGTCGGCACGCAACTCGCCCGACTAAGGGATAAGCGGGCCTGAGTGCGTGTTGGCCAGATGTTCCACCTGCTTGATCTCGTGTTGGCCGTGAATTGTTCGCGGCCCGGGCGCGGTCCAAGCCGGTGCGTGACTCATCGTTGACTGAATCGACTCTATTTCAAACAGGACAGCATGACTCTGGACAACTCCACCATCGATCAGGTTCTCTCGCACAACGAGGGCTTCGCGCGGACGTTCACCGGCGCGGCGCTCTCCGCACCACCGCAGCGGAAACTACTGGTGGTCGCGTGCATGGACGCACGGATCAATATCCAGACTGCGCTGGGGCTCAACTACGGCGACGCCCACATCCTCCGCAACGCCGGCGGCACCGTCACCGACGATGTCATGCGGTCGGCCATCGTCTCCACCAACGTGCTGGGCACGCGGGAGATCATGGTCATCAACCATACCGGCTGCGGCATGATGGCCTGCACCGAGCACGGGCTGCGACAGCAACTGACCGAGCAGTACGGCCCGACCGAGCGATGCCCCGATGAGTTCCACACCTTTACCGACCTGGACGACCACGTCCGCGAGCAGGCGCGTAAGCTGCGCGAACACCCGTGGATCCCGGCTCAAACCGTCATCCGCAGCTTTACCTATGATGTCCAGACCGGCAGACTGCACGAAGTCGACTGCACCTGACCGCTCGGCATGACCCACTCCAACGATGACTCCGTGGCCAACCACTCGCCGGACTACCCGCTCCGCAGGGATGTCCGCATGCTCGGCTACGAGCTGGGCAAGGTGCTCAAAGACCACGGCCAGCCGGGGCTGTACGACCTGGTCGAAGAGGTCCGCGCCCTTGCCAAGTCAAGACGCGAGGGCGACACGAAGGCCGACCAGGCGCTGCGCGATCGCATCGCTTCGCTTAGTGAAGCACAGCTTGCCGAGCTGATGCGGGCGCTGGCGTGTTTCTTTGACCTGGCCAACCTGGCCGAGGACCGCCACCGGATACGCGTGCTGCGTGAGCGCGAGCAGGAACTCTGGCCCGAGCCGCGTGACCAGTCGCTGGGTTCGGCCATTGCCCGGCTTGACGGCCGAGGGGTGTCCGCCCAGCAGATGCAGCAGATGCTCGACACGCTCGATGTCGACCTGGTCTTCACCGCACACCCCACCGAGGCCAAGCGAAGAACCATCCGCCTCACGCTCCGCCGGCTGCGCGCGGACCTGATGGACATGGATCGGCCGGACATGCTCCACCGCGAGCGTGAGGAACTGGTCCGCCGTATCCGCGCCGACCTGGACAGCCTGTGGGAGACCGACACGCTTCGGCCCAGCAAGCCCTCGGTTTTGGAAGAGGTCGATCGTTCGCTGTTTGTGATTGATTCGCTGTGGGAGATGGTGCCCAAGCTGTACACGAGCACGCGCCGGGCACTCCGCCGCGCATACCCGCAGGACACGCCGACGCTGACGGTGCCGGTGCGGTTTGGCACGTGGATCGGCGGGGACCGC
>JBGSTE010000170.1:0-10416 GCA_041736655.1 Phycisphaeraceae bacterium
GAACGTGTGGTCGTGCATGTCTGCCCGCTGGCGGTGTGTCATCTGCGCGACCGTCTGCGGTTGCAAGATGCGGACACCCCTGCGCTCGCCCCCGCCGAGCAGCATCTCGTAAAACATCACCAGCTCGCGGATCGGCCCCATGCAGTTGCCGCCCGGCCGAGGCCGCGTGTTCCACGCCACGCCCATCTTCTCGTTGCTCGTCATCGCGCCCGACCCCGTGATCGGCATCGCGAACAACTTTCCCGCTTGCTCATAGTCGTGATATTTTCCGGGGGGCATCCCCAGCCACGAATCCTGCATCCCCAGCGGTAGAAAAATCTCTTCACGCACATACCGATCAATCGTCCGCCCGTCGATCAGCCGAACCAGCTCGCCCAGGAGAAACCACGTCGTTTGTGCGTGATACCCGCCCTGCTCGCCCGCATCCCACTCCGGCTGAGCGTCGCAGATGCCGGCGATGATCGTGTCCCAGTCGTCCTGCGGAAAATTGAAGCGGGCAGTGCGGATGCCCGCCGTATGCGTCAAGAGATGCCGGATGGTGATCGACTGCTTCCCATGGGCCGCAAAGGTCGGCAGGTAATGCGCTACCTTGTCGTCCAACTCGATCTCTCCCTGCTCAACCAGTCGCAAGATCGCCACCGCCGTGACAGGCTTGCCACTACTCATCCAAAGCGCGATCGCGTCGGCCGTCATCGGCAAAGCCTGCCCCGAATAAGTCGCATCAGAAGAAGCCGGTCCTGAGCGCAGCGAAGGTCCGGATACCGAACCGATCGCAAGCTCTTCAATGTTTTCACCCCCGCGCGACACGCACACCTGCGCCCCCAGGTGCAGCCCGTCGCCGATGCCCTGCTCGATGAGTGATTGAACCGTTAGAAGCATCGTGCAATCGTACGCGAATCGCCTTGGATGGGAAACGAAACGGGCAGGATCCCTGCACGCCACAAAGCTATGGCTTCTCAATAGCCTTCCGTTTGAAACTGTCGATCTCCAGCTTGAACCCGTTCTCGTTCTCGGTCAGCTTGTACGTGCCGTCCACCCGGCCGGCGGTCGGGTTCGCGTTGCCGTCGTCGGCATTCCAGATAGAGAACGAGAACGACATCTGATCCTGCGAGTCGATCGTCGGCCGATGGATCACGTTGAACTCACCCTTCCAGACGCCCTCGCCTGCATGCATGATCGCCCCTGGAACGCCGGCCTTACTCAGCCGCTCGTAGCCGATCGGCGCGGGCTCGAACTCAACGGGCTGCAACTGCCCTTTGTCTGTGAGATGAAAAAGAGCATCCTGCCGCAGCGAGCCGGTGCCGTACAGAAGTCCGGGGACCCAGAGCATCTGGATAAACCGCCCTTTATGAAGAGCCGTGAAAAAGCGCGGTTTTTCAAGGCAAGCCAAAACTCCACTGAACCATTGCGCCTTCAGGATATAGCCGTCTTCGGTCTCGTGATGGATCGCGACCCTGCTGTGGAAATAGTCCCCGCCGAACATCCGGGCCTTACCCGTGTGGTAGGTCAACATCCAGTCGCCCAGTTGATCGGCGTGGTTAAGTTTCAACGGCGCTATCGCCCCCGGCGCGTCGGCCGACCGCACCACCGCCTCGATCGGCAAGGCGGGCGCACGCTCGGGCATGTCCACCGTGATGCTCTCAGGCAGCTCCCCCGCCTCATCCGACGCAAGCCCCGGCCCGGCCAGCAACAACAGAAAGACACCTGTAACTAGCGATGAGTATTTCATGGATCACTCCTAGTAAAATCATCCTGATGCCAATTTTGACAGGATAGCAGGATGAACGGCGATGGCTGCAATAGAATGCCCACATGGACGAAACCTCGGTATACACGTGCCCCCACTGCGGCGAATCGATCCAGATCGGCGTCGACCCCACCGGCGGACCCGAGCAGCACTACATCGAAGACTGCCCGGTCTGTTGCAACCCCAACGCGATCCACGTGTCATTTGATCGTGACGGCTCAGCAGACGTCCAGGCGAACGCGTCGCAATAATGATGGATCAGGGGCTGAGCCGCCGGCGTCTGAGCTTGCGAAGACCCAGGCGAACTTGAGCAGGAGCTATCAATCGGATTCGTTCCGTGGCATCCCCAATCTACCTACCCCGGCCACCCGTCATACAAATGTTAAGGGTGACCACCACGAGAATCTAGATAGGCATCAATCCTGAAAAGTTCGGAAATCACACTTGGAATTTCCACAAACCACATCCAAGTAGCTGGCCATGCACAGTAAAGCGTAAAGCAAATCGCTGAAAAAATGATTGTGCTTCTAAGACGTGGACGTACGCGAAGACCAGATATTAGAAAAATCGGGATAAGCACGACATACAACGCGATCTCACGCAACTCATGGAAACGTACCAGTGTGCGGGCATATTCATGCGAGCCCCTCCAGCGGTCAGTCGTTCGGCGACCAAAAACAACGTCTTGAATCTCGTACCAATTCCATGAACAATAAAATAATAATATAAGCATGAGACACGCGACAACGGTTTCCCACCTCGGCAGCAGTTTTGGGCGAGGCCATTGCGAAAATGTCTTTGAATCGGCCGGATCAAATACCCTGCCACACTCTGGACACTTGTTTTGGACCAGAAAATTAATGCAATAACGACACTTCAAACAATACCGCGATGGCTCGGCTTGTTCAGCGATCCTGTTCATCCTGCCAATCCTGAAATCCTGTCACAATCGAGCCGCCGTCAACCCCCCACCTGCGCCAGCGACACGAACCGTGCCTTGCTCACCGCGTTTTCGAACTCGGACCAGAATTTGTTCACGATGGTGCGGATCGCCCAGTTGGCGCCGTCGGCCAGGCCGCAGATCGTCGTACCGGGCATCGAGCCCATGCTGCTGGCGATTTCGAGTAGTAAATCCAGGTCTTTCATCGTGCCGTCGCCCTGCTCGATTCGGCTCAGAATCTTGTAGAGCCAGTTGCCGCCCTCGCGGCAGGGGGTGCACTGGCCGCAGGACTCGTGGCTGTAAAACCGCGCGCAGTTGCGGGCCATCGCGACCATCGACACGTCGTGCGGGATGATCGTCGGGCAGGCGGTACCCAGGCCCAGGTTGTTGTATTTCTTGCCGATGTCAAAGTCCATCGGCGCGTCGTATTCGTTGGCATCGAGGACGCCCATGGAGATGCCGCCGTGGAACGCGGCCTTGAATTGCTTGCCGGGCAGGAGTCCACCGCCGTAGTCTTCGATGAGTTTTCGCAGGGGGATACCCAGGTGTTCTTCGTAGACGCCGGGGCGCTTGACCGGGCCGGAGATGCCAAAGAGCTTGGTGCCAAAGGACGCGGGGACTTGTGGCGGTGCGCCTTCGGGCCGGCCCTTGCCGTGGGACTTGAACCATTCGACGCCGTTCAAGACGATCGGCGGAACAGTGGCGAGGGTTTCGACGTTGTTGATGATCGTCGGCCGACCAAACGCGCCGGCGACGGCGGGGAACGGCGGCTTGATGCGTGGCCAGCCGCGCTTGCCTTCGAGCGATTCGAGCAGGGCCGTCTCTTCGCCGCAGATGTAGGCCCCGGCCCCGCGCTGCAGGTAGAGGTTGGGCCAGCGCTCGTTGACCTTGCCCATCCGCGAGCCTTCACCAAACACCTTGTTTTCGTAGGCTTCCTTGATGGCGTTCTCAAAGCAATCGCGGTGGTGGTGGTACTCGCCACGGATATAGAAGTAGGCGGTATCGATCTGGCAGGCGCGCATGCAGATGGCGATGCCCTCGATGATCAGGTGCGGGTCAAACTCGATGAGCACCTGGTCCTTGAAGGTCGCGGGTTCGGACTCGTCGGCATTGATCGCGAGGAAACGCTGGCCGCCATCCTGCGGCGGGAGGAAGGACCACTTCATGCCCGCGGGGAAGCCCGCGCCGCCCCGGCCACGAAGCTCGGCCTGCTTGATGACTTCCGTGATGTCCTTAGGCTGCATGCCGATGGCCTGCTCGAGCGCAGCGTAGCCGCGCTGCTTCGTGTAGTCGGCGTACGACACGGTCTTGCGGTCGGCGAAGTCGCCCCAGGGCGGCGTGGGGACGCGGGTGAGCAGGATGGGGTGTTCTAAAGGCATGGTGTTGAGTTTTGGGTTTTAGGTGTTGGGGGCCTGCTCGTCGCTCTGCTGCACGTTCTTTAGCTTGCTATGGTCGGCACCGGGTTTCATTTCGATTTCTTCGATCACGGTGCGTCGCAGGGTGATGTGCTCGTCGATCTTTTTCTCTTCGACCTCGCGCTTGGTGACGTGCGTGGTGCCGCGCGCCTTGGCGTCGTCCTTGATCGGCTGCTTGATGCCGTGCACCATCAGGCCCGCGTTGCGACAGAGTTTGTGGAACCATCCCATAACGGCATTGTAGGCAATTGTGAGGGGTTTGAAGCCCGAAGCCCACGCCGTCACGGCGTGGGTCGGGCGTTGTACAACTCAACTCAGTCCAGCCCTTCGAGGATCTGTTCAACGTTGTCTGCATTGAGGTTTTCGTGCAGCTTGTGGTTGACGAGCGCGCAGGGGGCCCCGCCGCAGGCGCCGATGCACTCGACGTTCAGGAGGGTGATCTTGCCGTCGTCGGTCGTTTCGCCTGGCGCGATGCCGAGCTTGTCGCTGAGTTTTTCGACGAGCTTCTGGTTGCCCATGATCTCGCAGGCCACCGACTGGCAGACCCAGACGGTGTACTTGCCGCGTGGCTGGAGGAAGAACTCTTCATAGAAGGTGGCGGTATCGAGGACGACCGACGCGGGCAGGCCGAGGAACTCGGCAGCCTCTTCGATCGCCTGGTAGGGCAGGTAGTTGTGCTCGTCCTGGATGGCGTGGAGCAGCGGGATGGTCGCGGCCTGCTTGTTGGGGTAGCGCGGGAACATGCGCTCTTGAAAGTCTTTTTTGATCGCGTCGGAGAGGTAAGGCTTCTCGCGGCGGTCGATCTTGAGTGTGGCGGAGTTTTTGGTGATCCAAGCCATGTCGGTGTCCGAGGTTCGATGTGCGATGTGCGATAATCGATGTCTGTCTTGACACGCTCTGCAAATGGAAGCAGGGCTAGTCTACTTGGGTAGTTGGTTCTTGTTCTGGTTCATGATGCGGACCATGAGCATGATGGCACCGCCGAGGAGGAAGGCCAGGCCCAGCCAGCCGAGCGAGAGGTTGCGCGGGGTGATGTTTGCAAAGTGCATGACGAGCAGCACGAGTCCGATGAGGATCGAGCCGACGGGGCCGATGGGGTGGTAGATGCTGCGGTCCATGCTATGACTTACTTATTTCAAATATCTGAAATCAATGGTGTGGCAGGTTACGGTTGAAGGATCGACTCATGAGTATGACTCCTGTAGCGACTAGAACACCGACTAAGATAAGCATGTAGTCGTTTTCCGCATCCATCATTCCGCCGAGAATGATGCATCCAAAGCCAAGTGAGTACTTCCATGAGTTTCTAATCATCGATCCAACTCCGCCGCGATGATATTGATCGAACCGAGGATCGCCACCGTGTCCGCCAGCAAATGCCCTTCGAGCATCTTCGAAAACGTCTGGTAGTTGATGAAGCACGGCGGACGCACCGCGACGCGCCAGGGCCTTGGGCCGCCGTCGGCGACGATGGTGTAGCCCAGTTCGCCGTTGGGCGATTCGATGGCCGCGTAGACCTCGTTGATCGGTGCCTGCCAGCCGCGGTTGGTCATGACCAGTTCGAAGTGCTGGATGAGGCCTTCGATCGAGCCGTAGACGAGTTTTTTGCCGGGTTTCACGGCCTTTCCATCGACGTCCGTGTTCATCGGCCCGCCGGGGATGTCGTCGATGAGCTGCCTGATGATCTCGACGGACTGCTTGAGTTCTTCGACGCGGACGAGGAATCGGCCGTAGACGTCGCCGGTGGTGGCGATGGGGACTTTGAACTTGACGGCACTGCTGCCCTGGCCGTCCCAGTTGTCGGCGTAGCAGAGGTAGGGGTCGTCCTTGCGGAGGTCTCGCTTGACACCCGAGGCGCGGGCGAGCGGGCCGGTGAGCGACCAGGCGATCGCATCCTCGCGTGACATGACGCCGACGCCCTCGGTGCGGTCGCGGAAGATGCGGTTGCGGTTGAGCAGGCCCTCGAGGTCGGCCAGGGCCGGCGGCATCTGTTCGTTGATGAAGGTCTTGACCATCTTCTTGAACATCGCCTCGTCGGGCAGGTCCTGCATGGTTCCGCCGACGCGTGTGTAGTCGGGGTGGAAGCGCTGGCCGGAGATGTAGTCCATGATGTCATAGATACGTTCGCGCTCATTAAAGCCGTAGAGGAAGCCCGTGAATGCGCCAAGGTCCAGCGCCGCGGCGCCGACACACATGAGGTGGTTCTGGATTCGGCCCAGCTCCATGAGGATCGTCCGCACGACCTTGCAGCGCGGGGTGATGTCGATGTCAAAGAGTTTTTCGACCGCGTGGTGCCAGGCGATGTCGTTGACGATCGGCGAGACGTAGTCCATCCGCGAGACGATGGTGACGTACTGGTTGTAGTCGAGCACCTCGGCGAGTTTCTCGAAGCCCGAGTGCAGGTAGCCGATGTGGGGGACGGCCCGTGCGACGCGCTC
Source organism: Phycisphaeraceae bacterium (assembly GCA_041736655.1). GTDB lineage: Bacteria > Planctomycetota > Phycisphaerae > Phycisphaerales > Phycisphaeraceae > JAHQVV01. Next base: position 6,541 of record JBGSTE010000170.1, read on the forward strand.
GCCGTCGAGCTCCATGACGATGCGGAGGGTCGTGTGCGTGGCGGGGTGCTGGGGCCCAAAGTTGAGGGTCCAGCGGTCGCCGGCGATGTTTTCACGGCCCTCAAGGTAAGGCGTCGTCTCGACGTCGATGTCGATGGGCTTGAGGTCGTAGGGCATGGAGGCGTCCTGATCGGCGGTTGGGGTAGGTGGATTGTAGTTGCGTGGCGCGGGGCGTCCAATCGGGCGGTGGCGGCGTACCGATAAGTGTTCGTACAGCGCGTTTAATGAGCGCATGACAAATAGGGGGACAGACATTCCTGTCTGTCATTCGGCGCAGCCGAATCCAATCAATTTCAGGCCTGCGGCCTGACGACAGGCAAGAATGCCTGTCCCCCGACCATTATGTTTGGCGTTCTAAATCGCCGGCGGTCTACGGACGCCGACTATTTGACAGTGGCTGTTCTCTCGTCCGGCGTCCGTAGGCCGCCGGCTATTACCATGTGATGATTGATGGGTTCTCATCCGCATGATCACGAAGGTTTCAAGGCCGCGGGCCTGGCGCAGCGGCTGGCGCGCGAGCAGGGCTTTGCGCTGTGCGGGATCGCGTCGGCACAGGCGAGCGCGTATGGCGAGTACTTCCGGGGGTGGCTGGCCGAGGGGAAGCACGGGCAGATGCAGTACCTGGCTGAACATGCCGAGGTACGGGCCGACCCGGGGAAGCTGGTGGAGGGCGCGGCGAGCGTGGTGGTGGTTGCGGATGCGTATGGGGTTGATGTGAAACACGCGGAAAGCGGGCTAAGCGGCAAGCCGCTGGGGCGGGTCGCCAAGTACGCCTGGGGCGATGACTATCACAAGGTCTTGAAGAAGCGGCTGCACGCGGTGTGCAACGCGCTCGAGGCGGCGTATCCGGGGCATGTGTACCGCGCAACGACGGACACCGCGCCGATCTTCGAGCGCGAGCTGGCGACACGCGCCGGGCTTGGCTGGACGGGCAAGCACACGCTGATGATCCACCCGCGCTACGGCTCATACTTTCTGTTGGGCACAATCGTATCGACGCTGCCGATGCAGACCAGCGAACTTGCCGGTTTTCCCGCCCCGCTTTCTATTCCGACGGATCATTGCGGTTCTTGCACCCGCTGTATCGATGCTTGTCCGACGAACGCGATCGCGAGCCAGGGCTACAGCATCGATGCCCGGCGGTGCATCAGCTACCTCACGCTCGAACACCGCGGCGAGATTGACGAGGCGTTTTATCAGCCGATGGGTCACTGGCTCGCGGGCTGCGACATCTGCCAGGATGTGTGCCCGCACAATCGGCGGAGGCTCGACGCGGCGGGCAATGGCGAAGACCCGCTCGAAGTGCACGCGCGGTATACGCCGCACGACTACGCGGCAGGATTCGACCTGCTCACGGTGCTGCAATGGTCGGCGGAAGATCGGCAGCAGGCGTTTATCGGCTCGGCGCTGAAGCGGGTCAACCTGGACATGATGCAGCGAAATGCGTTGATTGCCGCGGGAAACGTGCTCACTCAGCGTGATAGCCATGAGCCGGCGATGCGCGAGTTGCGTGATCAGATCATCTTGATGGCGTTAGGCGAACAATATCCGCCGATGGTGCAGCAGACGGCGCAAAATATCTGCAAACGCTTAGGAATCATGACGCAATCAACCGATACCCCCTCTGTGGAGCCGAACACGGGATAGAGTACGACGTGGCTGAACCCTTCAACGAACCGACGACGTGGCGGATGGACCCCAACGGCAGACCCCCCCGGGCGATGAAAAGCGCGGGCTACGATATGGGCGTGGTCGGCAACGGCCGAACCTGTGCGCTGATCGATCACGCGGGCTCGGTGGTCTTCATGTGCCTGCCCGACTTCGACTCGGGCGCAATCTTCTGCGACCTGCTGTCCAAGGGCAACGGCGGGAAGTTCGGGATCGAGATCGAGAACGGCAAGACCATCTGGCAGCGTTACGAACACGCGACCAACGTGCTCGTCACCCGCTACGAGTCGCCCGCCGGCGGCTTTGAGGTGATCGACTTCATGCCGCGCTACCGCCTGCCCGGCGCGGACTCCGAACCGTGCAGCCCGCCGGACCTGGTGCGTGTGATCCGCCGGGTCTGGGGCCAGCCGAGTTTCCGTGTGCGCTACGATCCGCGCCTGGAATTCGCCATGCACCGGACGACCAGCCGCGTCACCGGGCCGGGCCGAATCAAGAGCACCGTCGAGTACCGCTACGAACACACGGAAGTCTACGAGTCGGTCTATCTGCACACCGACATGGACCCGCACGCTGTGCTCGCAGGCCAGGCGATCACGCTCAGCGAGGAACGCTTCCTGCTGCTGAGCTACAACGACAAACTGCGTGAGCCGACGCATGAGTTGATCCAATTGATGCTCACCAAGACGCGGGCCTACTGGTTCAACTGGGCCCTGCACACGACGCGCCCGCCCCGCTACCAGGAGACGATCGTCCGCTCGGCGCTGGCGCTCAAACTCATGCAGTTCGGGCCCACCGGCGCGCTCGTGGCCGCGCCGACCACGTCACTGCCCGAATCCATCGGCGAGGTCCGTAACTGGGACTACCGCTTCTGCTGGATCCGCGACGCGTCGATGACTGTGTCCGTCCTCCGCCGCATCGGCCACGCGGATATGGCCCACCGCTTTGTCGACTGGGTCATCGACACCGTGCCGACCAAGGACGACCACCTGCAGATCATGTACGGCATCCGCGGCGAGAAAACACTGACCGAGCACACCCTCGAACACCTTGACGGCTATCTCGGCAGTAAGCCCGTCCGCACCGGAAACGCCGCGTACCACCAGAAACAGCACGACATCTACGGCGCGGTGATGGACGTCATCTGGCAGACCCTGCCGCATTTCGCCAAGCGATTTGACCAGGTCGAAGAGGTCTGGACGCAGGTCCGCACGATTGTCCGCGCGGTGGAGCGGCAGTGGCGCGAGCCGGACCGTGGCATCTGGGAAATCCGCGGCGACAAGCGGCACTTCGTGTTCAGCAAGGTGCTGTGCTGGGTCGCGGTGGATCGCGCGGTAAAGATCGCTATCGCGCTGGGTCGCACCGTCTGGGCGGAGCAGCACCGCAAGTTCGCCGACGAGATCAAGGCCGACATCGAAACGAACGGCTGGAACGAGAAGGTCGGCGCCTACACGCAGGCCTACGGCAGCGAGTATCTGGACGCGTCAAACCTGCTCATGCTCGACTACGGCTTCTGCGAGACGGATGACCCGCGTTTCATCGCGACCGTCGAGATGATCCAGAAAGGCCTTGGCCGGGACGGCCTGCTCTACCGCTACCGCGGCGAAGACGACTTCGGCGAGCCGACCAGCGCGTTCACCATCTGCTCGTTCTGGCTGGCCAAGGCGCTGGTGCGTACGGGCAAGGTGGACGAGGGCAGGAAACTCTTTGAAGACCTGATCGACTGCACGAACCACCTCGGCCTGATGTCCGAAGACCTGACCTTCATCGACAGAAGGCAGTTGGGCAACTTCCCACAGGCGTACTCGCACCTGGCGATGATCGACACGGCGTTAGCCATCAACGCGGCGCTGGGGTGGTCTGAGCCGATGGATTTGTCGGAGGCTGCGGCGTATTGATTGCCTTTGGTAGGACAGGCATTCCAGCCTGTCAGCAAGTAGACGTCGCGGGTGCCACATCGCGGGTTTCAGCCCACTTTGTGCCGATCACCTGAACCACGACAAACACGATTCGCACGAAGCGTCCTGATAGACGCGACGTGGCACCCGGCCTACTTATTCAAACCAAACTCACGCTTAGCTTTTGGTGTCAACAGCAATGCCAGCGGAGCGCCAATCAGAATTAGGATTACTAGGCAGAACAGCGAGACTTCCCAGAGTGCCGGGTTATTTT
>JBGSTE010000214.1:0-3874 GCA_041736655.1 Phycisphaeraceae bacterium
CCTGCCGAGAAGACGCTGCCGACCATGAGCAAGGCGATCCAATTTTTTCGCATGACGAACTCCCTGATTTGGGTCTAAGTGCATGATGCTGTCGGGCACCGGAGTCTTACTGCCGTTAACACACAAAAGTTTAGCGTGAATCTGAGAATTGACGAAGGCCGGGGATGAAAAGCGCCTGAGAAAAGGTGGGGCGGGCTTCCAGCCCGCCTTCACGGCCAGACCGTGAATGATAAGCTTCGGGCTACGCCCGAATGGCGGGCAAGATGCCCGCCCCACCTTCTCGTAGACGATCTAAGCCTTGAAGATCACCCCCGACCTCTTGCTGCACGCCTACTGCCAGGGCCTGTTCCCGATGGCCGACGGACGCGCCGGCGACCTCTCCTGGTACTCGCCGGACCCGCGTGCGATCCAGCCCTTTCTGCCCGGCGACCCGCTGGGGCAGTTCAAGGTCCGCCGATCCTTGGCCAAGCGTGTCAGGCATGGCGGGTTCACGGTCACGACCGACCGCTGCTTTGCTCAGGTGATCCACGCCTGCGCGACTGCCGAGCGCGGCGACGGCCGGGGCACGTGGATCAGCCCGCAGGTCGAACGGCTCTACACCGAACTGCACCGCATGGGCTTTGCTCACAGCGTCGAGTCCTGGCGCGGCGATCAACTCGTCGGCGGGCTCTACGGGCTGACGATCGGCGCAGCCTACTTCGGCGAGTCCATGTTCTCGCGCGAGCCCGACGCCTCACAGGTCTGCTACGTCCACCTCATCGAACACCTGCGCCAGCGCGGCTATCAACTGCTCGACTTGCAATTCATCAACCCGCATACCGCCCAGTTCGGCGCGGTGGAGGTTTCAAGGGAGGATTACATGGCGATGCTGGAGCGGGCGATTGAGGTGGAGGTTCACTGGTGGGATGCGTAACTGTTACAACCAATGATCGGGTGCCACTCTGCGGCTATCAGGCCGCTGAGTGAGAATCATATAGATGGTTCCGACTGGCTCTGGTACGATCGGCTATATGTCAGACCACCGTAGATATCTAAAAAGATACGAAAATCGTGGTGACCTGCGCTATTTGACCTGCTCCTGTTATCGCCGACTGGCCTTATTTAACAACGACTCGATCAAGGACCACTTTGTTCACTATTTTGTTGAATCGCAAGCAGCTTTGGCGTTTCAAGTTTACGCGTGGGTCCTGATGCCTGAGCATTTTCATCTCTTGATTCGACCCAAGGCTCCGAACCAGACTATTGAACAGGTACTTCGCCGCATCAAGGCTGGCTTCGCCCATAGCGTGATCAACCGGTGGGACAAGCTACAAGCACCAATCCTCAAGCGAATCACCGATCAAAACGGGCGGCGTCGCTTCTGGCAAAGCGGCGGCGGTTACGACCGCAACATCTACAGCGAAGCGGAGTGCATTGAAAAATTCCAGTACATCCACCTCAATCCGGTCGCACGCGAGCTTGTCTCACATCCTGGTGATTGGAAATGGTCGTCGGCAAGATGGTATGACCGCAGAGGTGTCTATGTAGGTCCAATCATTTCACAAGCGATCTAAACGCCAGCGAACGACATGCGATGAGCCACTCTGCGACGATCAGGCACAAGTTTGTCGCACACAGCGGCCTGATAGCCGCAATGTGGCACCCGGCATCGCCGAGCCTCTGCCCCTGCCACCCTACTTGCTATTTGGGGCCGATGGAATCAACAATTTCAGCCAGTGTAAATCCAAGATCCTCTATATCTAGCGCAGGCCTGCCATCATTCCAATCGGCAAATACTGGAGAATTGTGAATATGTGGGTTGACAAGCAATGGATAACCATCAGTATCTACTGCGAAAGAGAAATACTCTTGCCCATAACCACAACTCCAAGTTTCTGCTGTTAGTGGGTTGGGATACTGGCAGAACACACATCGCTGAATACCATGGAAACGCGTTTCATGTGTGATGTACAACACAGACCCCAGTAATTGCTCCCTGAGTTCATAAAATCTCCGTAGTTCTGGAAGAATTGTACAACCATAAAACTCTTCATATCCTTTGTAGTCAGGATTCAATATCTGTTCGCGATAGCGTTTGGAAAGTTCAGAACAGATGTGATCCAGTTCTTTATCTCGAAAAAAAAGTTGTCGAAAGAGCCTATTGAACATGCTCCAGCCTTTCCGTCACAACCCCAACAACCGTTCCACAAAATTGATGTCCGTCTCGTTGTTCACGAAGCTGCCGTTTTTCAGGAGGCGGGTGTGCAGCGGGATGGTGGTCTTGGTGGGGGCGATCTCGAACTCGGCCAGGGCGCGGAGCATGCGGGTGATGCACTGCTGGCGGTCGGGGGCGTGGGCGATGAGTTTGCCGATCATCGAGTCGTAGTTGGGCGGGATGCGATACCCGGCGCCGGCGTGGGTGTCCAGGCGGATGCCCGGGCCGCCGGGGGCGTTGAAGCTCTCGATCAGGCCGGCGCAGGGGGCGAAATTCATCGCGGGGTCTTCGGCGTTGATGCGGCACTCCATCGCGTGGCCGTTGATCTTGATGTCCTTCTGCGTGAAGGGTAGCTCCAGCCCGGCGGCGACGCGGATCGTCTGCTTGACGATGTCAACGCCCGTGATCATCTCGGTGACCGGGTGCTCGACCTGGACGCGGGTATTCACTTCCATCAGGTAGAAGTTCTTTTTGCTGTCCATGAGGAACTCGACGGTGCCGGCGGTGTAGTAGCCGGCGGCCTTGCACAACTTCGCGGCGGCGGAGCAGATGGCTTTGCGTTCATCGTCATTGAGGACCGGGCAGGGCGCTTCCTCGATGAGTTTCTGTTTGCGGCGCTGCATGGTGCAGTCGCGTTCCCAGAGGTGGACGACGTTGCCGTGCTTGTCGCCGAGGATTTGCACTTCGACGTGTCGTGCGTGCTCGATGAATTTTTCGAGGTAGACGGTGCCGTCGCCGAAGGCGGCCTTGGCTTCGGCGGAGGCCTGCTTGATGCCCGAGGCCAGTGAGTTGTCGTTGTGGGCCACGCGCATGCCGCGTCCGCCGCCGCCGGCCGAGGCTTTGATCATGACGGGGTAGCCGATCTCGCGGGCGATCTTGATGCCGTCTTTTTCGTTGTCGATCGCGCCCTTGCTGCCGGGCGAGGTGGGGACCTTGTTGGCGATGGCGAGTTGCTTGCAGGAGACCTTGTCGCCGAGCTTGGCCATGGCGTCGACGGACGGGCCGATGAACTCGATGTTGCAGGAGCGGCAGACCTCGGCGAAGTGTGCGTTCTCGGCGAGGAAGCCGTAGCCGGGGTGGATGGCGTCGGCGTCGGTGACTTCGGCGGCGGCGATGAGTCGTGGGATGTTGAGGTAGCTGTCGGCCGGCGCGGGGCTGCCGATGCACACGGCGTGGTCGGCCATGCGGACGTGCTTGGAGTCCTTGTCGGCGGTGGAGTAGACGGCGACAGCCTCGACGCCCAGTTCGTGCGCGGCGCGGATGATGCGGACGGCGATCTCGCCACGGTTCGCGATGAGGATGCGGTTGAACATGTGCTCAGAGGGTGTAGGGGGTAGGGTTTAAGGTGTAGGTCCGGGTTTGATGTGGGTGACGCAGCCTACGCCCTACGCTCCACACCCTACGCCCTGCTATTCAAGCTCGAACAGCGCTTGGCCGAACTCGACGGCGTCGCCGTTGCTGACGAGGACCGCCTTGACCTTGCCTGATTTCTCTGCCTTGATCTCGTTGAAAACTTTCATCGCCTCGATGATGCAGACGACCGTCTCGGGGCCGACGCTGTCGCCGGGCTTGATGAACGCCGGCGAGTCGGGGCTCTGGGCCGAGTAGAACGTGCCGACCATGGGGCTGTCGACGGTCGGGCCTTTCTTGGTGGGCGCTGGTGGGGCGCTGGCCGCTGAA
>JBGSTE010000239.1:0-6995 GCA_041736655.1 Phycisphaeraceae bacterium
GAAAAGCAACGAACGCGGCCCCAAGCTGTTGCCCGAATCCGAGTTTCTTCACCACATCCCGCAGCCCGAGGTAGGCAACGCGGTTAAACCCCGCCAGCGCCGCGATCGGCACGAGACAGATCACCGCCAGAATTAGCAGCCCGCCACGCGTGTAGGTTTGTGTTGCAACGGTCAGGCCAAAGATCAGCACGGCCGCGGGCAGAAACGAAGCCAAGAACACCGTCATAAAGATCAGAATCAATCGGCCAAGGGACTTGCCTGCCAATTCCCAGATCGCCGAACCGATCGTGTGGACCAGGCCGATGACGCCGAGCTGGCCTTGATCTGATGAGATAGCTTCACGCAACATTGTCGAATCGTTGGATTCAGCAGACATTGTTGTTTCCCGGTGTATGTGATACATCTACTTGATCGGCCCCGCCGCGATCAGCCGTTCAATCACCGGCTCGATCGCGTCGGCCATGACCTTGTAGCCCTCGGTCGTCAGGTGCGTGCCATCGGTAAAGAGCCCAGCTTTGAGTGAGCCGTCCGCGTTGGTGAAGTGCTCCTGCAAATCAAGGAACACCACCTCGTCCTTCGGGTAGCGGTAACCCGCGAGGATGCGGTTAGTCTCCTGGCACTTGAGCCACTTTTCCTTTTGCTTAACCGGCAAGATGCCCAGCACGATCACGCGCGTCGTCGGCAGACGCTTGCGGAACGCCTGCGCTATCGCGCGGACGCCCTCGGCCACATCGCCCGGCGGGGTGTTGATGCCTAAGTCCCACTTGACCTTGCCGCCGTCGCTCTGCGTGACGACGTAGTTGTTGGTGCCGCACCAGAGCACGGCCACGCGCGGCCGTTGATCCTTGGGGAAATCGAGGTTGCCGTGCGTGACGCGGTAAAGCATCACCGGCGTGATGTCGCCGGAGTTGCCCATGTTGATGGGCTTATATTTGCCAAAGCGTTCTTCCCAGACCGGCTTACCCTGGGCCTGCAATAACGACCAGCCCTTGGTGATCGAGTCGCCGAAGAACACGACCCGCGAGCCGTCGGCCTGCGCCACTTCGCGGTTCACCCGCTCGAACTGACCGTGCCAGTAATCGTCCTTGATTTCTTCGGGCATCGTCGTGCTTGGGCAGGTCGCGATCGCGTCCTCAAACCGCGGGCCGGCCGGTCCGGTTGCGCAGCCGATCAGTGTGAATGCAAGGGACACCATCACGACCGATATAAACCCACTGAGATCGAACTTTTTCATCCACGATTCCTTATAGATTCCAAGACTTTTCTGAACTCATGGCGTGCCCCAATAGCCGGCGTCCGCAGTCCACCGTCTATCTCGTTGCGCCTTGTTGTACGCGTTGTGTCGTCAATCATCGCCTCATCGCGCGCCGACCTTGAGATAAGGCGGACGGTCGAACCCGTCGCCCTCGCCGACGACGCGTGGGTCGCCCTTCTCCTGTAATTCTTTCATCAGTCGATCGGAGAGTCGCTTCTTGATCGCCTGGTGTTCGGGGCTGTCGGCGAGGTTGTGGATCTGGTCCGGGTCTTTATTCAGGTCGTAGAGTTCTTCGGCCGGTCGCAGGCCGAAGGCTAAATCAACCATTTCTGCAAACTCGGGATTCTTCTGGTTTTCAGCGAACCAGGCCTTGGTCGGTCCGCCGTCGATGTCGCCATCGGTCGCGTCGCCTTGGCGCAGCGGCAGCGGATAGACCGGCCAGCGGTCGGGCTTGAAATTCTTGATGTAGAGGTAGTCGTGCGAACGGATCGCGCGGGAGGGATAAGGCAGGTTGCCTTCGCGGCCTGCAAAATGGTGGCGTTCGCGGCCGGTGAGGATGTAGGTATTGCCCAGGTCGGTCAGGCCTTTCGCGTCGGGGTTGCGGAGGATGGGGTAGAGCGACTGGCCGTCCATCTGCGCGTGGACCGGCAGGCCGACAGCTTCGAGGAAGGTCGGCGCGAGATCGATGGTGGAGGTGGGGTTGTCGATCCGTCGGCCGGCGTTGACGATGCCTTTGGGCCAGTGGATCAATAGCGGCACCTGCGTGCCGAAGTTGTAGAGGTTGCACTTGCCGCGCGGGAACCCCGGCGCGCCGTGGTCGCCGGAGATAACGAGGATGGTGTTTTCATAAAGGCCACGTTTTTTAAGCTCATCGACGATGATGCCGATCTGCGCATCAAAGGCCATGCACTCGCCGAGATAGTCGGCCATGTCCTGCCGGATCGTCGGCACATCGGGCATGAACGCGGGCATTTTGCCCTTGAGGTCGTCGGGGTTGACGCCCCACTGCGGCTGGGCGGATTCCCACTGCCAGGCGCGGTGCGGGTTGGTCGGGCTGAAGTACCAGCAGAAGGGTTGGCCGGCGTTGCCCGCTTCGAGGAAGGATTGGAAGTTGTTGCGGACCTGGCCGAGCAGTTCCTGCTTGATCGCTTGGCGTTCGTCGGCCGTGTTGCCCTTGGCGACCTGCTGGGAGTAGGTGTTGACGCGTCCGCCGGCCTTGTTGTACTGGTGATCGCTATCGACAAAGAGGTGAATCGACACGTGCGTCTTGTAGGTCACGCCGGTGTGATAGCCCGCCTTTTCCAGGAGCGTGTGATAGCTTTCGAGTTGTTTGACCGGGTCTTCTGACTCATCGCCGGTCCAGGGGTTGTGTAACTGACTGCCGCTGCCGTTGCGGAAGAAGTGTCGGCCGGTGAGGACGGCGGTGCGTGATGGGCTGCACGAGGGCGCGCTGACGTGGGCGTCCCAGAACAGCACGCCGTTCCTGGCAAGCTCATCGAACACCGGCGTGTTGATCACGTCGTTGATCGTCGGGCGGTTGGGCTCGCGGTAGGCGCTGGCGTATCGGCCCAGGTCGTCGGCGAAGGCGAAGATGATGTTCGGCCGATCGTCCGCTTTGGCCGAGGGCTGGCCCCATGTGGCGAAAGACAGACAGAAACAACAGATCGCGGTAAGCAGGCAGGCCAAACGTCGCATGAGTCAGCTCCGTGACGGGAGAAGGTTCAAAGGGGTCTGGATCCTAGCAGACGGGTGATGAACCTGTTTCGTACGCCGGGCCGGTGTTATACTGCGATCACTGGAAGTACCTATCTCCTGACGCATGGAGGCGTCCCCGTGGACCACACCGACACCGCCGAACCGACCGCCCCGACAACCGATGCAAAGACGGGGCCTTTTGGCGTCGTCCCGCTGCCAACAAAGCCCGTGGTCGTGCAGGTGCCCGGCACGGACGATGACGACCTCGTGCCGATGCCCGCCTGGGTCGAGCAGCGCCGACGCGAACAGACCGACCACGCCGACCACGCCGAGCCCGCTTCAGCGGGCGGCGAAGCAGAGGATTCAATCGATAGCGCAACAGACTCTGCAGCGGTCATCTCAGCAGACCCCGCACCCGCCGCACCCACACTCCCCACGCTCGCCCCGCTGCCCGCGCCCAAGCAGACCCGACGCATCGCGCTCATCAACCAGAAAGGCGGCGTCGGAAAAACAACCACGACCGTCAATCTCGGCGCAGCGCTGGCCGCGTCGGGCCTGCGCGTCCTGATGATCGACCTGGACCCCCAGGCCCACCTCACGCTCTCGCTGGGGATCAACCCCGAAGAGCTGGACCTGTCGATCTACGATCTCCTGGCCGACAGCAAGGTCAGCGCCGCGCAGGTCGTTCGCATCGTCGACGGCTGCGACCGCCTGGGCGTCCTGCCTGCCGACACCAACCTCGCGGGCATCGAGAGTGAACTCTCCGAGCAGATCAAGACCGGCCTGGCGCAGACGCTCCTCCGCAACAAGTGTGCCGACCTCATCAAGCAGTTCGACTACGTGCTCATCGACTGCCCGCCCTCGCTGGGGCTTCTGACCATCAACGGCCTGACCTGCGCGCAGGAAATCATCGTCCCCATGCAGGCCCACTTCCTCGCGCTGCAAGGCATGGGCAAACTCTTTGAAACCATCAACATGATCCGCATGGGCATCAACCCCGCGCTCACCGTGTCGGGCGTCGTGCTGTGCATGCACGAGGCGAACACGATCCTCGCGAGCGATGTCGTCTCCGACGTCGAGAATTTCTTCACGCAGGCCCGCGGCACGGACCTGCCCTGGGCCGACGCGGTGGTCTATCAGCCGCCGATCCGCCGAAACATCAAACTCGCCGAGGCCCCGAGCTTCGGCCAAAGCGTGCTGACCTACGCCAGCGATTCGAATGGCGCCAAGGACTACGCGAAACTGGCGAAATCGGTGGCGATGGCGGGGGTTTGAGGCCGTTTGTTTTTAGCCACAGATTTCACAGATGACACAGATTCAAGTCGATCCAAGTTGGCGCTTCGATTTACCGCAAATCCCCAGAGATCCAAAGGTCAAGAGCAAGTTCATCTTGTTTTTAACTCGATTCCAAAAACTAATAATCAACTCTATCTTCATTCCCAGTTCCGCGTTAGCAAGATAAAGCAGTGCATTGCCTTGAATCTGTGTGATCTGTGAAATCTGTGGCAAAAAAACCGAGTCACCAATCACCCGACAACATCTTCCCGATCGCGTGCGCCACGCCGTGCTCGTCGTTCTTGAGGGTGTGATAGTGCGCCACCTCGCGTACCTCGGCGATCGCGTTGCCCATCGCGACCGCGCAGCCGGCCATCCTGAACATCGGCACGTCGTTGATCTGGTCGCCGATCACCGCGACCTCGCTCGCCGCGATCCCCAGACGCTGCGAAACGTACTGAATCCTGCGCCACTTGGTCACGCCCCGGGCAAAGCACTCGATGATGTGGATCGGGTGCTCCTCGCCCTCGTCCTGTAGCGCCTCAAACGCGTGAGCTTCCACCTGCTCGGGCATCTGCTGGCGGACCTGCACGACCGTCTGGGCCGCGTGCTCGGGCGAGGTCAACGCCCCAGCCCGGACGATGTGCGCAAGAACCAGCGGGTCGAGCTCGCGCTGGATGGTCCAGCGTAATTGATTGTGCTCAAACCACCAGCGGGTGTTGGCGTTGAGTTCGCCGTGGCCGGTGACGACGTACTCGTAGCCCGTCGCAGACGGATCGGTGTAGAGCAGCACCGGCTCGCCGGTAGCGATGAGCAGGTCGATGAGTTGCCTGGCGGTGTCGGGGTCGAATACCGCCCGGTCGCGCGTGCTGCCGTCGGTCATCCCGCACACCAGCGCGCCGGTGTTGAAGACGCCCAGCTCCACCGCCGGGACATGCGCAAACACACTCCGCGACTCGCGCCAGCCCCGGCCGGTGCAGGGCAAAATCAACGCCCCCGCCTCGTGCGCCGCCAGCAGCGCGGCGCGGTTCTCCTGGCTGACTTTGCCTTGCGGACACAAGAGTGTGCCATCAAGGTCGATCGCGATCAGGCGGTAACGCATAGAAAAATTCATCCCGATTCGTTTTTGACAGGATCTCAGGATGGTGCAGGATCAACAGGATTCAAGCCAACAATTTGGTGGTTTTATCCTGTTAATCCTGCAAATCCTGTCATCCTGTCCAATCGAATCATCTGTCATCAAGCCGGGTCCACAAAATCCACCACGCCGCCGGGCACCTTCGGAACGATGCCCGCCTCCGCGCCTTCGGTCAAGAGCCGCTGCACCGCGTCGCGTCCGCGCTGGCCGTAGTCCAGCGTCCATTCGTTGACGTACATGCCCACGAAGCGGTCGGCCAGGTCGCTGCCCATATCCCGTGCCCAGTTCAGCGCGAACTTCACCGCGTCCTCGCGATGGTTCAGCGCGTACTCGATCGAGTCCAGCAGCACCCGACAGACCGCCGGCATCGCTTCGCCCAGATCACGCCGAATACAGTTGCCACCCAGCGGCAGCGGCAGCCCGCGACTCTCCGTCCACCACTTGCCCAGGTCCACCAGCAGTTGCAGGCCGTTGTTCTGATACGTGATTTGGCCCTCGTGGATGATCAGGCCCGCGTCAAACTCGCCCGCTGCGACGCGCGGGATAATGTCATCAAACATGACGTTTTCATAGTTCACATCGTTTTTGGTTAAGCCGTGCTCTTTGAGCCAGAGCTGCGTCGCCAGCCACGCGGTGGTGCGTTCGCCTGGGATGGCCAGTTTTTTGCCCTTTAATTCTTCCACAGCCAACTTACGGGGGGAAATAATCATCGGGCCGTAGCCGTCGCCCATCGACGAGCCGCAACTGGTCAGCGCGTACTTGTCAGCGACATAGGGGTACTGGTGGATCGAGATCGCGGTGATCTCCAGCTCGCCCTTGGCGCTGCGGACGTTGAGCGACTGGATATCTTCGAGCACGTGGACAAACTCGTAGCCCCGCGTGTCGATCTTCGGCGTGTATCGCCTGCCGTCGGGCCCGACGAAGTTCGCCAAGGGGTACCACATGAACGCGTCGTCGGGGTCCGGGCTGTGGCCGATGTGCAGGGTTCTGATTTCACTGGCATTCATGGCGGTAGTGTAGGGCGCGGTCACGTCTGACGTTGCTGCGTTATGATGCCCCGCTCGATGCGTGTGGACCTGCATACCCATTCAACCGCCTCTGACGGGACCGATGAACCGGCCGACCTGCCCCGGCTGGCCAAGCAAGCCGGGCTCGCTGGCTTTGCGCTGACCGATCACGACACGACGGCCGGGCTTGCTTCCGCGGCGGCGGCGGCCCAAAAAGCAGGCATCCGCTTCGTGCCGGGCATCGAACTCTCCGTTCATGCCGACCCCTTCGCCATCGACTCGCCTGACAACCACGAACAACCCTCCGCTGGCTCGCTGCACCTCCTGGGCTACCTGATCCGCACCGACTGCCCGCAACTGCAACAGATCGAAGCACGCCTGCGCGACGCCCGCGCCACGCGAAACCCGCAGATCCTCGAGAAGCTCCGCGAGTTGGGCGTGAACATCAGTGAAGAGGAAGTGCTAGAGGCCGCGGGCGTGGGCGACAACCTCAGCTCGCACTCCGTCGGCCTACCGCACATCGCGCAGGTGCTGCTGCACAAGGGCTACGTCAAGTCCATGCACGAGGCCTTCGTTCGCTACCTCGGGCCCGGCGCCGCCGCGTACACGCCTCGCGAGCTGCCCA
>JBGSTE010000240.1:0-4170 GCA_041736655.1 Phycisphaeraceae bacterium
GGTCGATCTGCTGTTCATGCACTGGCCCATCGAGCCGGCGGTGCTGCGCGACGCGGTGCCGGGCGACTTTGACCTGGACCTCTACGATGGGCTCGCGTGGGTCGGCGTCGTGCCCTTCCGGATGCAGGCAACTCGGCCGCGCCTGTTGCCCGCGATCCCGCAGCGGCTGATGCCCGTCAGCCCTTCCTCGTTCCCCGAGCTGAACGTGCGGACCTACGTGTCCGTGCAGACGCGGCAAGGCCCACTTCCGGGGGTGCTCTTCTTCTCACTGGACGCGGCGAGTAAGTCGGCCGTGCGATTGGCGCGCTGGTCTTTTCGGCTGCCGTACTTTGATGCACAGATGCGTCTGGATCGCGAGCCGGGCGACAGCGGCTGGCTTCACTATCAGAGCGTGCGTACGCACTACGGCGCGCCGCCGGCCAGGTTCGCCGCGTCGTACCGGGCCAAGCCGATGAAACGCGTCTACCGGGAGGGCGAGGCTCCCGCCGAGCCGCGCGATGTAGATCATTCCCGGCTCGGCAGGAGCCTCGCCCTCCCAATAAGCCAGCCCGGCAGCTTCGAGCATTTTCTGACCGAGCGTTATCGTCTGTTTACACTCGGGCGAAAGGGCCGGGGCGTGCGCGCGGGCGAGATCGCCCATGCGCCCTGGCCGCTGCAACAAGCCGAGTGCGACCTGTCGGTGTGCGAGATGACCCACGGCCTGGGCTTCGAGTTGCCAACATCCCGTCAGCCCGTGCTGCACTACGCAGATAAACTCGATGTCGTGGCGTGGCTGCCGAGGCGCGTGTAACGTGTTCGCGCCGTTGCATAACCGCCGCGTCACCACGCGGGGGACGAACGCTGACACACTTACACGATTTATAGATCAAGAGGCGTGAATCATCATCAATGACTCGTCCCCCGCGTGTTACGCGGCGGCTACATCACGCCTCACAGTTCGTCACCGCCCGCCATACTGCTTTTCGTAGTAGCTGCGGTACGCCCCGCTCTTGACACGTTTCCACCAGTCCTGGTTGTCGACGTACCACTTGACCGTCGCCTCCAGCGCCGTCGGCCAGGCGCTGCGGGTCGGCTGCCAGCCCAGTTGCGTCTTGAGTTTCGTTGCATCGATCGCGTATCGGCGGTCGTGGCCCAGGCGGTCCTTCACCGGCTCAATCCAGCTCTTATCCTTGCCCATGAGTTCGAGGATCGAGTGCGTCAGCTCCAGGTTGCTGCGCTCGTTGTTGCCGCCGATGCAGTACTGCTCGCCACTCTTGCCCTTCTCCAGCACCGTCAGCACCGCCTCGTTGTGGTCCTCTACGTGCAGCCAGTCGCGGACATTTCGGCCGTCGCCATAGAGCGGCACCTTCTTACCCTCGATCAGGTTTGTCACAAACAGCGGGATGACCTTCTCGGGGAACTGGTAGGGCCCGTGGTTGTTCGAGCAGTTGGTGATCATCACCTGCATGCCGAAGGTGTGGTGATACGCCCGCGCGACCATGTCGCTGCCGGCCTTGCTCGCCGAGTACGGGCTCGACGGCGCGTAAGGCGTCAACTCATTGAACTTCAGCTCCGGCTGATCGAGCGGCAGATCGCCAAACACCTCGTCGGTACTGACATGCACAAAGCGTTTGGTGTTCTTCGGGTCTACGCGACGCAGCGCATCGAGCAGCGTCTGCGTGCCCAGCACATTACTCTCCACAAACGGCCGGGCATCGATGATCGACCGATCCACGTGCGACTCCGCGGCCATATGCACCACGCAATCACACTGACGCATCAACTCGGTGACGAGGTCGATGTTCAGGATGTTGCCATGGATAAACGTGTAGCGTCCGTCGGCCTCGACGTCCGCGAGGTTGTCCGGGTTGCCGGAGTAGGTCAGCGCGTCGAGGTTGGTGATGCGGTAGTCAGGCCGATCGCGCAGGACGTAGCGCACGAAGTTTGACCCGATGAACCCGCTGCCGCCGGTGAGAAGGATGTGCATGTTGGTTGTTCCCTGTTCGTTTTTGACAGGATTACAGGATTTTCAGGATTGACAGGATCGAGCCAGTGGGCTCAATCGGATGTTTTACGGTCCCTATACTTTCGTTTGATTTCGACGCCTTCGGGTGAGAAATTGATGAGCAGGCCGATGGGGGTATTGCTCGCGACCAGATAGTTGACCAATTGAACTTCATGTGGTTTGTTGATCTGATCGATGGCCTTAAGTTCTACAACAACGCGATCTTCAACATACAGATCAGCCCTGAACATACCAACGAGTTGCTCTTCATAGTAGACCGCTACTTTCTTTTCAATAACACCTGATAGTTTTTTACGAGCCAGCTCGATCGCCATCGCCTTCTGATAAACAGACTCAAGAAAGCCTGCCCCTAACGTGTTGAACACCTTGTACGCACACGCAATGATCTGCCCGGTCAGCTCTTCATCTTCCATAGCTCGATCCTGTTGATCCTGTTGATCCTGCCAATCCTGTAATCCTGTCTAAAACAAGCCCGAGGTTTTCGCGCCAATCTGGCATCTTGCCGACGATCGCTTCGGTGGGCTCCAGGTCCAGCACGCTGTAGGCCGGGCGCACTGCGGGGCGGGGGTACTGGTCGCTGCTGCAGGGCTCGACTTTACATGCCAGGTTCGCGTGCGCTGCGATCACCTTGGCGAAGTCGTACCACGTGCACTGCCCGCCGTCGGTCACGTGCAGCGTGCCGCGTGCTCCTTCTTCGATGAGCTTCATCGATGTCGCGGCCAGGTGCTGGGCGCTCGTCGGTCGGCCGCGCTGGTCGTTCACCACCTTCAGCGATTCTTTTTCGGTCGCGAGCCTGGCGATGGTCTTGACGAAGTTGTTGCCCCACGGCGCGTAGAGCCAGCTCGTGCGGAGGATCAGGTGCTCGCAGTTGATGCGGTGGATCTCGTTTTCGCCCTCGGCCTTGCTTCGGCCGTACGCGTTGCACGGCTCGTGCGGCGCGTCGACCTTGTAGGGCTCGCTCGCCCTGCCGTTGAATACGTAGTCCGTCGAATAGTGCACGAGCAGCGCCTGGGCCTGTCGGCACGCCTCGGCCAGGTAGCCCACACCCGTGCCGTTGACCAGCGTGGCCATGTCTTCGCTGGTCTCGGCACCGTCGACGTTCGTATACGCGCAGCAGTTGATCACCACACCCAGCCCCGGCGTGACAAACTTCGCGATCGCGTTCGGGTCGGTGATATCAAACTCCGGCAGCGCCGCGGTGGCGTAAGGGATCGCCTTGGCTTGAAGCAATTCACGCCAGGCCGTGCCGAGCATGCCCTCGGGCGCGATGAGCAGAATGGTGGGTTGGCCGCTCATTTGAACTGCACCTCCCACGGGAAGCCCTTGACGCTGTCCCACTCTCGGCGGTCTTCATCGGGCACCTTCGGATCGTACTGGTGCGTGACGAAATACAAGAGGCCCGCCTCGGTTGGGCCGACGGTCGCGGCCCCGTGCCAGAGGGGCGGCGGGATGACGACGACGCCCGGCGCTTTTTCGCCGATGACTTTGACCCACGCGCGGTCGCTCGCTTCGTCGTACACGCCGACCTTCAGGTGCCCGTGCAGGCAGAGCCAGAAGTCCGTCTGCTTGTAGTGACGGTGCCAGGCCTTGATGACGCTGGGGTACATGACCGAGTAGTTGACCTGCCCTTCACCGTGAAGCACGCCGACGAACTGGTTCATGTAGGACCAGCCACGATCGTCGGCGAAGACTTTCTGGGGCACGAAGACCGGCTCGTTGATGGACTTGGCTTGCGCGAAGGCCTGATCCAGGGGCGCGTCGACGGTCTTGGGGCTGCTGAGGTTCACGGGTCCGATTCCTTATCGGGTCTATCTGAGCGCGAGGCACTTGATGAAGTCTAATCGGTCAGCCCGATCGTCGACTGTCTCCTAGATCGGCCGAATCAGGCCGGAGGATGCACGCCAGGGCGCCGATGAAGATGAGCGTAATGCCGGCCAGCTCGATGGCGTGGCTCAGGTACACCGGGCCGACCAGTTGCAGCCGCGTCAGGCTCACGAGTTCCCACAGCTCGGCCGCTCGCAGGACCGCAAAACCCGCGATCAGCCCGACACCCGCCACCGCCAGCCCGACCCGCCGCCAGAGCCCGCGCATCAAGAGCAGCACCGCCGCGACCGATAACACGCCGACGATGCCCAGCGTGATCACGGCCGCCCGCTCGATTGCAT
>JBGSTE010000261.1:0-4743 GCA_041736655.1 Phycisphaeraceae bacterium
TCGCTGGCGGTGTAGGTATCCACCGCGACCCAGTTGGCCGGCGCGACGTCGTCGGGCCGAGTTGCAATTCGGCCGGTCGCGCCGCTGACCGACTGCGAGCTGAAGATGTACCAGCCCGGCAGCGTGCTGTTGTTCGCCCACGCGTTGGCAAAGCCGGTCGAGGACAGCGTGTCGAAGTCCTGGCTGTAAGTCGCGCCCGCCGTGTTGTAGGTAATCGACGCAGGTGCGTGGCTGGCCAATAGAAGTGCCGAAGCGAGGAGCGAGGATGTTCGCAGCATGATGATTCTCCAGAGCAAGTGGGGATACGCCAGCCGTAACAAGACCCGCGTCACGCGTTGGAGAATAAAAACATAGCGTTAGCATGCAGTCACCCGTTCGTTATATCCCGATGATTTTTGCTGAATTCTTAAACTCGAGCCGATGGCTGGGGCTTCGGCTTAGGAGCGTCCCGGGACGGGTGGGCTGCTGTGTGTCGGCGCGCTTTTGTTGGATCATGCTTGGCTGGTTATTGGCCTTGGCACCAAGCGGGCTAAAAGGCTGCGAGGTGGCGCTTGATGGGGATGGTGGGCGCTTGGGAGGTTTATCCGGGGGCTTGGCTGGGGTTTTGGTAGCAGTTTTTTTTGACTTCCCGGCAGTTGGGGGTAGTTTTGGTGGGATGGGTTTTTGAGTTCTGATTGAGATGAAGTCCTATGAAGAAAACTGTTGCCCCGGCGTTGGTCTTACTTGGCATGGTGGGTTCGCCCGCGGAGGCTGCGACCTATAGCCTGCTTGCGTATTACACCGACAACTCGCCGGCGACGCAGGACGGTTCTGACTTGTGGACGTTCCAGAAGTCTTCCGCGAGTGGCGCCTACCTGGTTCCTTCCGGGACTTACTATCTGGGGGATGAAACGAATGCTGTCCCGCTCTCGGCCGGGCCTTATGCGGTTGGTAGCGGGTTTAACGTCCTGACCGGCCTTGCCGGGGTTTTTGCCCACCCCGGCCACGTCGCGCCTTTGGCCATTGTGTTCCGTCCACAGGGCCCGACGCTTTTTGGTTCGATCACCGTCTTTAACGACATGATCGACAACGGCAGCGGCAGCAACGGCATCGGCGTCAGCGTTTTCTATACCAAGGACAGTGTCACCTCGCAGCTCGGCTCGCGTTATGTCTTTGACCACGCCTCCACGGCCCAGCCGATCTCCAACGTTTTTGAACTCAACAGTCCGGTCACGCTTAACCTCGGCGATACCGTCGAGGTGCGATATGACAATAACGGATCGGCACTGTTCGACCACAGCATCACGGAGATCGTCATCAGCGAAGTCCCCGAGCCGGCCTCGCTGTCGCTGCTGGGCCTGGGCGGGCTGGTGTTGGCGCGACGCCGCAGGGGCTGATCGCGAACGGCGGACTCCCGACCTCTAACTCCTGACGCCTGACGCCTTGACCCCACAGCGTGCCCCATAGCGGGCACTCCGTGGGCTTCGGTGGGGTTTTTGATTGCTGAAGGATAAAGGCTAAAGGCTAAAGGCTAATAGCTTTTAGCTGATTCGATCCTGACCTTCGCTTTGGCTCAGGACCGGCTTCGGGGGTACTGATTTGGCTTGGGATGGGTTGGAGGTTTGGCGGCCTTGCTCTGGGATGGGGGTTGGATACAATGGTTCGTTCCCGATTGCTGGCGACGTAGCTCAGTTGGTAGAGCAGGGGATTCATAAGCCCCGGGTCACAGGTTCGAGTCCTGTCGTCGCCATTGGCCCCGCTGCGTAGGCGGGGTTTTTTGTTGGTCGCTCCCGGCGCTGGCTGGTGCGCTGGCTTGTCCCGGTTGGCTGCTCGGTGGTGCACGATGAAGCTCTTGATTGCGACCTCCAACCCGCACAAGGTCGAAGAGATCATGGCGGTGGTGCGCGAGGCTCTAGTTGATCTTGAATTGTTAAGTCTTCGCGACGCCGGCGTGGAGGTGCCTGAGCCGGTGGAGGATCAGCCGGACTTTGCGGGCAATGCGCTGCTGAAGGCGGCGTACTACGCCAAGCATTCGGGGCTGCCGTGTCTGGCGGATGACAGTGGGTTGGTGGTGGATGCGCTTGGTGGATTGCCGGGCGTGAAGAGCGCGCGGTACTCGGGCGTGCAGGGCGGGCGAGAGGTGGTCGATGTCGCCAACAACCGCAAGCTGATGGAGGCGCTGGCCGACACCCCAGCCGACCGACGGCAGGCGCGCTTTGTGTGTGCGATGGCGCTGGTTTGGCCCGGCAGTGAGTACGAGCCGGTGCAGGTGCTGGGCCGTTTTGAGGGCCGAATTATCAGGCCGGAGGAGGCGACGGACCCGCATCGGCCGCACCTGGGTCAGGGTGTAAACGGTTTTGGTTACGACCCGCTGTTCTGGCTGGCGGACCGCGGGTGTACGAGTGCCGAGCTAAGCCCGCAAGAGAAAAACGCCCGCAGCCACCGCGGGGCTGCGACCCGCAAGCTGCTGGCGAGTTTGCAAGAGCGCTTGAGGCGTGGCTAGCGCTACCGTCATCTAAATGGATGACCCGCAGATTTTTTGATCTGCCGTTGCAACCGATTTACGGCTCATTCGTCTTACTCTCTGGAAGCGATTTTTTTTCACACGGAAGCAACCATGAAATGCTGCGCCTGCCAGTCTGAACGCCTGCAACTGATCAAGGTCTTCGCCGGCCACAACCCGATGGGCTGGTCGCCGGTCGGTGGCGAAAAGGACATCTTCGGCAACTACAAGAAGCTGCGGCCGCTGCTGGCCCATGCGTGTAGCGACTGCGGGAACGTCACGTGGAACATCCGCGTGGCCAAAGAGCTGGACCCCGGAGAAACCGCGCAGGCCCTGGACGAACTGGCCAGCGAAGAATACGACGCGGGCGAGGAGAGCGTGGCGTATTCGTTGGGGGAGTAGTTGGGAGTTATGAGGGGCGAGGGGGAGGAGCGAGGAGTGAAGCCTCAAGCCTTCTTCATAGCCCGCTATACTTGCACGAGACGTTTGATTTTCCTCGCTCGGAGCAAGACCTTGATCCTTTGCCACACCCGATTGTCTTTCATCGCGCTCTTCACGCTGCTGAGTCTGCTGCTCGTCAGTCCATCAAGCTTCGCACAGGTTGCTGAGCCGGCCCAGCCGGACCTGCGGAACTCGGTGGTCAAGATCCACACCACCGCACGCCTGCCGAGCCTGTTCACGCCTTGGCGTAAGCAAGGCCCGCGCGACAGCTCGGGCACCGGCGTCATCATCGACGGCCGACGCATCCTCACCAACGCCCACGTCGTCGCCTACGCCAGCCAGGTCTATATTCAGCCGTATCAGTCGGCCGACCGCATCGAAGCGAAGGTCGTCGCGTTTGCGCCGGGGGTTGATCTGGCGCTGATTGAACTACCCGAAGAGAAGCAGGGCTTTTTTGATACCCGGCCGGCGCTGGCGTTTGCCGATGAGCTGCCGGCGATCCGCGGCGATGTCAGCGCCTACGGCTACCCGCTCGGCGGGGAAGACATGTCCGTCACCAAGGGCATCATCTCCCGCATCGAAGTCGCCAGCTACAGCCAGGGGTTCATCGGCCTGCGGATCCAGGTCGACGCGGCGCTGAACCCCGGCAACTCCGGCGGCCCGGCCATCGTCGATAACCAGATCGTCGGGCTCGTCTTCTCTGGCATGAGCCAGGCGGACAACATCGGCTACCTCATCCCCGTTAAGGAAATCCGCGACTTTTTAGAAGACGCTAAGGACGGCACCTACAACGGCCGACCGGAGCTACCCATCGGCACGCTGCAAACCCTGCAGAACGACGCGCTGCGAAACAAACTCGGCCTAAACGAAAACACCACCGGCATGCTCGTCACCCGCATGCCCGAAAACCTCGACTCGCCGCTGCAAGCGTGGGACGTCATCACCCACATCGGCGAGCACGACATCGACAACCAGGGCGACTGCAAAATCCGCGACGACCTGCGTGGCAGCTTCCGCTACTTCGTTCATCAGGTCATCGACGATGAGGGCAACGTGCCGTTGACGATCATCCGGCAGGGCAAGACGATAGAGATCAAGGCCCCGGCCAGGTTCGAGCCGCCGGCGCTGATGCCCTCGCTGGCCCGGCACAACGACCACCCGCGTTACTTCATCGTCGGCCCGCTGGTCTTCAGCCAGGCCACGCAGGAACTCGCCGGTTCGTTGCCGCCGAAATATATCCAGCTCTTTAATTTCTTCGGCAGCCCGCTGGTCACTCGGGCCGGGGACGAGCCGGCGTTTGAGGAAGAGGAGATCGTCGTGATTGCTGCGCCGATGTTCGACCACCGCATCAACAAGGGCTACGACGCCCACCACCTCGCGGTCGTCAGCAAGATCAACGGCACAGAGGTCAAGAACCTCAGGCACCTCGCCACGATCTTCCGCGACTTGAAGGATGACTTCGTCACCATCGAGTTCGCTGAGCGCGTCAGCGAGACGCTGGTTTTTAACCGCAAGGAACTGATGGAGTCGACCGAGACGATCCTGACGGACAACGGCATCCGCTACCCGGCCAGCGACGATCTGAAGGACCTGGTGGCGGAGGAGTAAATGGGCCGGGGAGTGTCACAGCACAGTCAATGTGGCATTAGGGGGCAGGGAGCGGCAGAACGCGGCGGACAATAGCGCGGGGGCCGATTCTGGCCGGCGGCGCGCGACATTCGAGCACCTTTCAATGTGGCATCGAAACCGGCTCGATCGGCGGCGATGCCACATTGGAAACCCGCGCCGCGATATCGCCAGGCCGATGCCATTTTGAAAAA
>JBGSTE010000289.1:0-3709 GCA_041736655.1 Phycisphaeraceae bacterium
CCCTGCGGGCCCACCTGGCCACCGCCCACTTCGCCGCCGTCGGCGCGGCCATCGGAGACCTGCTCGCCGGCGCGCCTACGATCCGGGTACTGACGCCCGTGCCGACCGACGCCTGAGCGATCAACGAAGCCGGCCCAGACGCGAACGAACCGAACGACAAGAAACTGAATCGATAGAAAGAATGGAACCCGCCATGAGTCAAGATGTCACGCTCAAGAATCTGCAAACCTCGCTTGCGATGGAATTGACCGCCGCACACCAGTACCAGCTCCACGCGAGCGTTCTGACCGACTGGGGGATGGACCGGCTGGCAATCAAGATGCGTGAGGAGATGCAGGAAGAACTGGGGCACTCCGACGCGTTCCTCTCACGCATTTTGTTTCTGAAAGGCAAGCCCAGCATCGCTCTGGCAAAAACGCCGGTCATGGCCGATTCGCTTGTGAATATGTTCAAGTCTGATCTGGCCGACGAAAAGGAAGCGATCACCTTCTATACCGCTTGTGCACGTCAGGCCGCAGACGGTGGGGATATCGGTAGCCGCACGTTATTCGAGCGCATTGTTATGGACGAAGAGGGTCATATGGCCTGGCTTGAACTTCAACTGGAACTGCTCAAGCGAATGGGCGAGCCCTCGTATATTTCAAAACACATCTCCGCGCCGGGCGAAGACACGCCGGCGTAGTGAAATGCTTGAACACGAGTAGGCATTGACAACGGTCGCGATAATTCTGAAGTCAATGTTTCTGGCCGCGTTGTGATCAACAATATTCAATCCCGCCTACGCCAACTCCCGCACCCGAATCTTGCGAAACTCGATCGGCGAGCCCTCGGCTTCTAAACATAGATAGCCGCTCTTGGGGTCGCACTCGTTGCCGCCGGAGACTTCTTTGCCGTTGACCCACAGGCGGATTTCGCCGTTGATGGCTCGGACGTAATAGTGGTTCCACTGGCCGCTGGGTTTGACGCGGTCTTCGCGCGGGAAGCTGCGTGAGCCGTTGGGTGAGAGCGGGGCGAAGGGCGTCATCTTCTGGCCCACGGCGAAGACGTCGCCGTGCGAGGTGAACCAGCTTGTGTCGGCGTTGGGGTTTTTTTCTTTCATGACCTTGCCGAAGTCCGGGTCGAGGATCTGCACCTCGATGCCCTGCGGCAGGCCGGGCTTACCGGCTTCGGTCATCTCCTGGATCTTTTTCTCGTTGGCCCAGACGAAGAGGCCCGAGTTGCCCGCGGGCTTGCGGTGGTTCCACTGGAAGCTGATCTCGAAGTTCGTGTAGACCTTGGCGGTACGCAGGACGCTGATGGGTTGGCCGGTGCAGTAGAGCGTGCCTGCTTCCCAGCGCCAGGTGTCGTCGTTGGAGTTGACCTTGGCGAAGTCTTTTTCGGTCAGTTCGACCCAGCCGGGCCCGCTGCCGTCGATGAACGCGGCGGGTTCCTGTGGCTCGGGTTGCTTGTCTTGTGTGACGGCGGCCTGCGCGCGTGCAGTCGTCGTTGCGCCGGCCAGCGCGATCGTGCCCAGCCCGGCCGCGCCCAGCAGGCTACGGCGTGTCATGGTGTCGTTCGGATGGGTTGCTGTCTTCATCTCTTTCATCGCAATGATTCTCCTTCATCAGGCCCGTTCATCTTCAGGTTTAAGCGCCCAGCCGTCGCGATAGGTTTTACTCAAGTATCGGTCCGCCGCTTCGCTGCCGAAGGTCAATCGCTTGGCATCCCAGTTGAGTTTGCCGCCGGCGCGATGGGCCGCGACGCCCAGCAGGTTGTGCTCGATGAGCTTGCCCGAGTAGTCGAAGTTGCAGAGCGTCTGGCCCTGGCCCTTGCACGCGGCGAGCCACTCGGCGTGATGGCCCTTGGACTTTTCGATCGTGGGCTGGGGCTTGAGA
The DNA here is from genome assembly GCA_041736655.1 of Phycisphaeraceae bacterium. GTDB lineage: Bacteria > Planctomycetota > Phycisphaerae > Phycisphaerales > Phycisphaeraceae > JAHQVV01. The sequence continues at coordinate 1,875 of JBGSTE010000289.1, forward strand.
TAGTCCTTGAATTGTGCGCTGGGGCTGAGCACGTACTTGCCGTAGTCGGCGGTGAGTACGCCCTTGTCGCCGACGAACGCGACGCCGATGCCCCAGCCGTCGATCTGCGTGTCCTGCCCGACCATGGGTTGCAAGAGGTCTGCCCGTCGTTTCATGCCTTCGGGGCCGTGGTACCAGACGACCTTGCACGCCGCGCGGTGCGGGCCGTCGCCTGCCCGGGCCGGGTGTTCCCAGGTGATCTGCTGCCAGGGCGGGGCCGCGTGTGCGTCGGGCTCGGGGCCATCGGACTCAACGCTGGTCGGATCGCGCAGCTCCAGCGCCCAGTACGCCAGGTCCACGAGGTGGCTGCCCATGTCGCCCACCACGCCGTTGCCAAAGTCCCACCGCCGGTTCCAGTTCAGGTTCCCGCCGCGCCAGTAGCTCGTGTTGTACGGCCGATCCGCCGCAGGACCCAGCCACGCATTCCAGTCAAACCCCTCAGGCACCGGCTGCGCTTCAAGCTCAACGGCTTCCAACGGCGCGATCGAACGATTGCACCACACGTGCGCTTCCTTGACCGTGCCCACCGCGCCGGCCTGCACCAACTCAACCACCCGGCGATAGTTCTCCTCCGCGTGGATCTGCGTGCCCATCTGCGTGACAACCTTGTCCTTGTATTGGCTGTAAACAAGCTGCACCTGCCGCGCCTCCCACGGCGTGTGGCCCAGCGGCTTCTCGCAGTAAACGTGCAGGCCTTTCCGCATCGCCGCGATCGACACCAGCGCGTGGTGGTGGTCGGCCGTGCTGATCACAACACCATCAAGCCCGTCCTGTGCCAGCAACTCTCGCCAGTCCGAACAGGCCGTCGCGTCCGGGTGCTGTTGCCCGGCCTTGCTCAACTCGTTGGGGTTGGTGTCGCAGAGCGCGACGATGCGCTGCGACTTCACCCCGGCCATGTTCGCCGCGCCACGCCCACCCACGCCAACAATCCCCAGGCGCAGCCGGTCGTCCACCGGCTCAAAGGCATACGCGCGCGGGGCCAGCAGCGCAAGCGTCGCCGTCGAGCCCAGCGCAATCGCCGCGCGACGGGTGATGCCTCGGTGTTGTGATTGTTGGGGTCGTGGTGGTTGCTTCATGCGTTGTCCGCTCCTGCCGATGACGAAATGAACTGCCCAGAGAGACGCGCGCCCGCAGGCCAACGCATACAAGCCCGCGAAGCCTACCAGTGCGGCGGCTTCTCGTTGCCCGGATCAGACGGGTCGCTCAGATGATCTTCCAGCAGCTTGCGCACCGCGCTGACGCCCTGGCCATGCACATCCAGCCGGCCGGCCAGGTCACGCAGGACCTCGTCCAGGTCGGACACGTATTGCTCCAGGTACGCGAGTTTCTCTTCAACCCGCGTCAGGCGTTCGTCGGCTTGCATGCGGGTATCCTAATCCCTCGCGCAAGTTGCTGACGCCCAGCCTCTATCCGTCAGTCGGCAAACTCCGCCTCCAGCAGCGAGACGTCGTCGTCGAACTCCATCTCGCCGCCGCGGTAGTCGTGCACGCTTTGAATCACTTGCTGGGCCCGCGTGTTGGAGCAGGTCGCGCAGTTGGCCTCGCGAATGATGCGGGCGATGCCGTCCAGGCCCAGCAGCTTCTTGTCCTCGCCGCCGCGGACCTCGTAAAGCCCATCAGAAAAGAGGTACACCCGGCTGCCGGGCTTTACCTGCACCGCGTGCGTTTCATATTGCATGTCGGGCACCACGCCGATCATGAGCCCGGGCACGCCCAGGCGCTGCGACTGGCCGTCGGGCGTGATCAGCACCGCCGGGTGGTGGCCGGCCGCGCTGTAGCGCAGCGTCCGCGTCGAGT
>JBGSTE010000339.1:0-13214 GCA_041736655.1 Phycisphaeraceae bacterium
CCGAGAGCCCGGCGGCCAGGAGGTCCGGCACAGGAAACGCGTTAGCGGGGTGATCTGAAAATGCGCGTTGGCCTTGCTGGGCCAGTTGTTCGAGTGTTGCCGGGTCTGTGCCCTGAAGCGGGCCGAAGAACCCGAGCACCAACCGCAGCAAACCCCCGGCGACCAGTAGCAGCAGCAGGCACGAGACGCTGTCGATCTGCTGCTGGGGTTCGTCGGCTTCTTCGCCTTGCTGTTCGCGCTCTGGCCTGGCGATCTCGGGGCGTTGCGACACTTCGAGTGTCTGCAGCGCAGCCTGCGGCGCGGGCGGGCCGGTGTCGGGCCGATACGCGGTGGTGGGCTCGGGGATGTTGGACAGCGCGGGCATCGGATGCGACCTGTGTGCAGCAGAATCTGAATAGGACAGTTATCGGCAGGACGCTGGCGTGGATGAAGTTGTGCCCGGATGCTATCTCTTTGAGTACGCCGATCAACTGATCCATCGCCCATCATCACGTGCAGCAGGATTCCAGACGCATTGAATCCGTGACGCCTGCAACGTTTGTACGGTCGGTATGCAGTGGGCAAAAGTTCAGGTTGCAACTGCACAAGAAATGTGCACAAAATGGCGGACAGGTGATCGGGTCAACCCCTGAATTCTGCTCGAAGATACATGAAGTGATAATCGTAAAAAAACGATAGTGTCAGCATAGGGGGGGCGTCCCGCGAGGGTCGTCCTGGATCAACACCATGGCTGACCCCGTCTGTCTACGGACAGGCGGGATGAGAGGGAGTTTGAAGTTGAGCGGTCAAGCTTCAGGAAGTTCGTCCGGAATCACGCTGGAGCGCATTCTTGCGCATGGATCGGTGCCGACGCTGCCGACGGTCGCGATGCGCCTGCTGGAGATGACCAGCAATCCGAACGTCAAGCTTCACGAGATCGCGACGCTGATCCAGAACGATCCGGGTCTGGCGGCGAAGGTTCTCAAGACCGTGAACTCGAGTTTTTACGGCCTGCCCAAGCCCTGCCCGTCGATCGAGCGGGCGATCGCGATGCTCGGCCTTCGCGCTGTCAAGTCGCTGGTGCTGGGCTTCTCGATGGTCAATCTGACGCGGGGCCTGGGCGAGGGCGTAGACCTCAACGCCTTCTGGAAGCACACGATCATCGCGGCGGCAGCGGCGCGTCAGTTCGCCCAGATCGTCGGGGTCAATGAGCCGGATGAAGTGTTTGCCGCGGCGCTCTTTCAAGACATCGGCGTCTTGACGATGCTCGCGGCCTATCCCGAGGTGTACTGCCCGCTGCTGACAGCAGCAGGCACGGACCAGGCGATACTCCTGAGGCTTGAACGGGATCGGATCGGCCTGCAGCATAATCAGATCGGCGCGGCGCTGGCCCAGCAGTGGAAGATGCCGGCGATGATCGTCAGCGCGATCAGCCAGCACCATGACCTCAATCCCCCGGACAATGAATTTCTGACGGTCATCCGCTGCGTGGTGCTCGGCGAGTTGACGGCCGGCGCGATGGCGACAAACAGCATCGATCAGAATCTCTCGACGCTCATCGACTTTGCCAGCAGATGGTTTGGCCAGAACAAGGACCAGGTGGCGAGCCTCATCGACAAAGTCCAGCAGGCCAGCCGGGAAATCGCCAAGCTGCTGGATCAGCAGATCGGTCAGGTGCCCACGGCCGGGGAGCTGATGCAACGCGCTAACGAACGGCTGCTCGAAGAGCAGCTCATGACCCAGCGCGAGGCGGAAAGAGCCCAGCAGGACGCGATCACCGACGGGCTGACCCGCATCCCCAACCGCAAGCACTTTGACAAGCTTGTGGCTGATGCGCTGGCGGACGCGATGGGCTCGCAGTCGCACGTCGCGGTGCTCTTTAGCGATGCGGACAAGTTCAAGTTTGTCAACGACACCTACGGCCACCCCTGCGGTGATGCGGTGCTCGTTGAACTGGCGCGACGCATCAGCCAGACGGTCGGGCAGCGCGGCACGGTCTGTCGTTACGGCGGGGAAGAGTTTGTCGTTGTGCTTCCGGGTCTTGGGCTTGAGGCAGCTGCGGGGGTTGGCGAGTAGATCCGTCGGGCCATTGAGCAGAAGCCGTTTGAACTGGTTGGGGTTCCCGGTGCGCCGGATAAGCCCCTGCCACGGACGGTGAGTGTCGGCGTGGCGGCGTGGTCGCCCGGCTACGCGCAGGTCACGCCCGAGCAGTTGGTGCAGCGTGCGGACAAGGCGGTGTACGCCGCGAAGGAAGCAGGGCGGAACAACGTCAAGCGCTGGGGCGCTGACACCGGACGGCGCGCCGCGGACCAGCGAGCCGACCAGGCGACGCAGTTGGGTGTGTCGCTCGATGCGCTGCCGCGTGACGGGCGGACGCACGTCCTGTTAATCGAGGACGACCCGCTGGCGGCGCGGCTGATCCAGAGCATGATGGTTCAGAATAACGGGGTGAGCCTGGACGTCCAGGCCGACGGTCGCGGCGCGATCGAATACCTGCGTGATGCCCAGCGGCCGGGCGCGCGGATGCCGGACCTGATCATCTGCGACATGAATATCCCCGGGTACAACGGCCTGCAGATTGTCCGTGCACTGCAAGCCAACGCGCGATTTTGCACGATCCCGATCGTCATTATCTCCTCGACCCTCGATGAACAACACCGGCGTCAGTGCGAGCAGGCGGGCATCAAGCGGGTCTACAACAAGCTGGATATCTGCACCGACCTCAAGGCCTGGTGTGCCGATCTGGTCCGCTCGCTTCAGGTCGCCGCCTGATCGGTCGATGGCAGGTAGCAGTCCCGACGTTCCGAGGCTCCTGACATGAACCGACGCACCGTGATCCTCTCGGACACACATCTGGCCGGCAACGGCCAGGGTGCGGTGCGCGCTGAGCTGCTTCGGCCCCTGTGGCAGGGCGCTGATGAACTGATCATCAACGGCGACCTCGCGGAACTCTCGGACCCGCGCTGGCGCGTGGCTGCCGCGCGGCAGGTCATGCGGCTCCAGGAACTCTGCGAAGAAGACGGCGTACGGCTCACGCTGCTCTCGGGCAACCACGACCCGCTCATCACCGACCGGCGATTTCTCCGCCTTTGTCACGGCGAAGTCTTTGTCACGCACGGCGACATGCTGCACCCGGCCATCTCGCCCTGGACCAGCCACGCCGGTCAACTGCGGCAACTGCATCAGAACGCGCTGAAGCAACTCGAACTCATCGACCGCGCGCAGCTTGATCAACAGGCCATGGCCGCCGCGCACGCCTCGAACCTCAAGTGGGACCACCTCGCCGAGCACGCGCCGCACGAACAGGGCGCCGTCATGCGGAAGATCGATATGGCCTGCAAGGTCGCCAAGGTGTTGTGGTTCTGGCACTGCCTGCCTAAGCTCGCGGCACGCTTTGCGCATCGCTATGCGCCCGATGCGAGGTTCTTCATCTTCGGCCACATCCATCGTGCCGGCATCTGGCAGTTTGGCCAGCAGACCATCATCAACACCGGCTCGTACCACTGCCCGCGGAATCCTCACGCCGTCATTATTCAGGATCGCACGCTGGCCGTGCACCGCGTCATCTTCAACCGCGACGCCGGCCACACGCTCAGCGATCGGCCACGCTACACCGCATCGATGCATCACGAGCAGCAGGTCCCGCCGGATGAGCTTGAGCAGAGCGAAGCCGCGGCGTGAAACATGCCTGCCAATCGTTGTTGCCCAACCGGCGCAGCTCGGCGTTGCAGGACAGGCCTTGCATCTGAACGATCAGCACGATCCGATCGGTCGACCACAGCGTGGTCAGGCATTTGCCATCCGCGATACGCCTGACCCGGCCGCGATCGCCCGAGACCCGACCCTGCCAGGTCAGATAAGCCCGGCGGTGGGGCGGCAGGGCTTTGATCACGAGAGTGTTAGATGTGCTCCACTGCGTCGGCGGTTTTGGGACTCTGAACGTTGATAGCCGGGCGTTGACGGCGTGCGGGTCCGGTAGTCGGGGGTCTTCGATCAGCCAGTCGTAGTGGACGCCGTCGGCGGTGGTGTGCTCGATGATGGCGGTTCGCAGGGCAAGCATATCGGGCTTTTCCGGGCTCAGAAGGCGGTTGGCGAGGGTTGGAGGTTGTCGGCTGACCGGGCCGATCATATCCTCATGGATTCACGATGACGCTGTACCCGCGGGGTATGGCGCGTGTGGGTTGACCGATCGAGAGGCAAGCGATGACGATTCGTCTGACGATAACCGCGGCATGGGTCCTGTGCGGGCTGTTGTTCGTGACCGGTTGCTACCAGCAGGCGGTGGATGGCGGCCTGTACAACCCGCCGGTGGAGAAGCTCCACGCCCGCAGGGCGATGGCCAAGAGCGACTACGCGACGGCCCAGAGCAAGCTCAAGTTCGTGCTGTACAACGACCCGCAGGACTGGGAAGCGCACTACCTGCTGGGGCTGGTGTACCTGGAGCTGGACAGGCCTGTCGAGGCCCAGGGTGAGTTGGAGCAGGCGTTCGCGGTCAAGGACCGCAGCAGCGAGTACACGCCGAAGATCCTCGATGGGATCGCCCAGTCGCTGTACCAGCAGAAGAGCTACGACAGCCTGTACGCGTTTTTAGGCGAACAGATCGAGCGGTATGAGGGCTGGGAAGACTACGCTCGCAAGGGTCGCTTCCTCGCCAAGGCCGACGACGTTGACGGCGCGGCGCTGGCGTATCGACAGGCGGCGTATCTGTCGCGCGACGCCGACGAAGACATCTATATTGAGATCGCTGACTTTTACGAGTCGCGTGGTGACTACGATAAAGCGGTGCAGGCCTTGATGTGGGCGTACTACATCAATGACGAGCGTGCGGAATTGCCCAACCGGTTCCGCCGGCTGGGTTATGTACCGGGCCCGACGCTCAAGGAACAGCCGCCTCAGCCGATGTACGACGGCAACGACCTGAAGCTGCTGAGGCTGCTGGGGCAGTAGCCGCGCGTCGGAAGCGAAAGTCAGCCATGAACATCCTCATCTGCGGCGCAGGCGAAGTCGGTCGGCACTCGGCCGAGGTACTCGCCGCGTCGGGTCACAGCATCACGATCATCGATCAGTCGCCGTCTCGCCTCGTGGAGATCGACGAGGCGATGGACGTGCGCTCGATGCTTGGCGACTGCGCCCAGGCCGAGCAACTACTCAAGGCCGGCGCCGACAAGGCCGACCTGCTCATCGCCGCGACCAACAACGACGAGGTCAACCTGCTGTCGGCGTCGGTGGCCAAGGGCGTGGGCTGCAAGACCGTGATCGCCCGCGTGCACCGCTCGGGCTATTACGTGGACCGGGGCCTGAACTACGCCAAGCACCTGGGCATCGACCACCTGGTCTGCCCCGAGTACACCACCGCGCAGGCCATCGCCTCCACGCTGCGGAGCCCCGGTGCGCTGGCGGTCGAGAACTTCGCGCAGGGGCTGATCGAGATGCAGCGGATCGTGGTCAGCGAGTCAAGCAAGGCCGTGGGCGTGGAGCTGCGAGAACTCAAGTCGCCCGGCTCGTCGCTGATCGCCTGCGTTGAGCGGCCCGACCGTTCGTTTGTGCCCAAGGCCGACACCGTCCTCAAGGTCGGCGACGTGCTGACCATCATCGGCGAGGCCAAGGGCATCGATCAGACCAGCAAGTTCTACAACCCCGACTACGCCGGCCGACGACGCATCATGATCATGGGCGGCTCGACCCAGAGCGTCTGGCTCTGCCGAGAGCTGCGCCGGCTAGGCGCGTCGGTCCGCCTCTTTGTCGCCGATGAAGAACGCGCCATCGAGCTGGCGGAAAAGCTCGACGGCGTGACAGTCATCAACGCCGACGTCATCAACAGCGACGTTTTGCAGGAAGAACGCGTCGACCAGGCCGACGCCTTCGTCGCCGCCACCGACGACGAAGAGACCAACATCCTCGGCGCCGCGCTGGCCAAGACACGCGGGGCGAAGACAGCCATCTGTGTCATGCAGCGGCCGACCTACCTGCACCTGCTCGAACACATCGGCATCGACCGCGCCTTCAGCCCGCGCGCCACCGCCGTCAACGAGATCGTCCGGCTGCTGGACAACAGCGACCTGAGACACATCGGCTCGCTCTCGCGCGGCGTCGCCGAGTTGTACGAGTTGCACCTGGGCGACGAACTGGCCAAGGGGATCGCCGGCAAGGCGCTCATGGATATCGAGTTCCCCCCGCACTGCCTGGTCGCCGCCATCAGCCGCAGCGAGCACGTCTATATCCCCGGGGCGCAGGACAAGTTCGAGCCCGGCGACGTCGTGGTCATCCTCGGCCCGGAAGAAGTCCAGAAGACACTCAACAAGCTCTTCGGCTTCAAGAATTCAAAACAATCGGCCGTCACAACACGCAGCGTGTAGAGAGTTGTGCAGGGCATCGGGCGTTGGCATACCTCTGAACCTGCCGCCGTACGCGTTGCCTTTCCCTGCACCCGAGACCCTACACCCCATACCCCACACCCTGCTAATCTATTGCCGCGGTGCCATGTGCACCGTTTTTCATTCACCGACAGGCAGCATCAGAACTCTCTCGCGATGAACTACCGCTTTGTAGCCCGACAACTCGGCCTGCTCCTGGTGGTGATGAGCGTCGCCCTGGCGGTGACGATGCTCTATGAGTTGACGCTGCTGCTGCAGTCGGGCACGCAGGAAGGCGAATCCGAGGCCGCCCGCGCGCTGGGCATCGCCACCGTCGCTGGCGCATCGACCGGCGGGCTGATCTGGTTCTTTACACGCAAGCACGACCAGCAGTGGATGATCGTTCGCCGAGAAGCGATGCTGCTGGTCGCGACGAGCTGGGTCATCGGCGCAGCCCTTGCTGCACTACCGTATCTGCTCTGGGCACACTTGAGCGACGCCCCGACCGACCACCCCTTTCGCTCCTTCACCGCCTGCTACTTCGAGTCCATGTCCGGCCTGACCACCACCGGCTCGACCGTACTCGGCGCAGAAGGCAGCAAGATTGTCGACCTGCCCAAGGGACTCTTGCTCTGGCGCTCCACCACGCACTGGCTCGGCGGCGTGGGCATCGTCGTGCTCTTCGTGGCCGTGCTCCCGACCGTCGGCTCCTCGGGCAAGAAGATGTTCCAGGCCGAGTCCACCGCAGATAAGGGCGGCGTCCGACCGCGTATCGCAGAGACCGCCCGCGTCCTCTGGCTGATCTATCTCGGGCTGACCGTTTCCTGCGCGCTGCTGCTGCGGGCCACGGGCGCGATGGACTGGTTCGAGGCCATCAATCACGCCTTCTCCGTCATGGCGACCGGCGGGCTGAGCACACTGGACGCGAGCATCGGCGGCTATCGCTCGACCTCCGTCGACATCATCATCACCATCTTCATGATCTTCGCCGGCGGCAACTTCGTGCTCTACTACTACCTCCTCCAGCGACGATGGCGCGTCGTCCTGCAGGATGTCGAGCTGCGCATCTACCTCATCCTCAAGGTCGTCGTCTCCCTCATCATCGCCATCAACATCATCGGCGTCAGCTTCCCGACCACCGATGGTCAGACCGTCAGCCCCGGCTTCTTCTCCTCCCTCAAATACGCCTCTTTCCAGACCGCTTCGCTTCAGACCGGCACGGGCTTCGCCACCGCAGACTACGACCACTGGCCGCTGCTCTCGACCACGCTGCTCATGGGCCTGATGCTCATCGGCGGCTGCGCGGGTTCCACCGCGGGCGGCATCAAGGTCATCCGCTTCTGGGTCATGATCAAGGTCCTCTTCGCCGCCCTTGAACGCTCCTTCAGGCCCAACGTCGTGCGACCGATCAAGGTCGGCAAGAACATCATCGACGAAGAAATGAAGCTCTCAGCCATGGTCTACGTCGCCATGATGATCATCTTCGTCGGCCTGGGCACGCTGCTCACCATGCTCTTCGAACAGGGCGTCGAACAGTGCGACTTCCAGACCGCACTCAGCGGCTCACTCGCCTCGCTCTGCAACGTCGGACCGGGGCTCCACGGCGTAGGCCCGACCCAGAACTTCGGCTGGATGAGCAGCCCCACGCTCTGGGTCCACAGCCTGCTCATGTGCCTGGGCCGACTCGAAGTCTACGCCCTCATGGTCCTCCTGGTCCCACGCTTCTGGCGCGGGGATTGACAGGAGCTTTCAGCTTTCAGCCTTTAGCCTTTAGCCTTTAGCCATTAGCCTTTAGCTTCTAGCTTCCAGCCTTGAGTCATAAGCAAGTCAATCTGGCTGCCTTAAGCTAACAGCTAAGAGCTAACGGCTAACAGCTTCCCGCTAACGGCTTCCCGCCAACAGCTATAATGCCCCCATGCCCATCGCCGACTCCGACATCGTGAACGTGGACCAGCCGCCGCTGAACCTGGCCGAGGCCTTTTATCTGCCCGAGGTATTCAAGGGCCTGGGCACGACCCTCAAGCACATGGCCGGGAGCGTCGGCAAGTGGGCCGGCGGCGGCAGGAAACTCAAGACGATGGAGTACCCCGAAGAACGGCGCGAGCACATGCCTATCGAAGACGGCGGTCTCTACGCCGGCAACTTCCGCGGCGTGCACCGCCTTAACCGCGACGAACAGGGCCGGGTCCGCTGCGTCGCCTGCATGATGTGCGCCACCGCCTGCCCGGCCAACTGCATCCACATCGAGGGCAAGACCGCCCCGTGGGATGACCGCGAGAAATACCCCGTCAAGTTCGACATCGACGAACTCCGCTGCATCTTCTGCGGCATGTGCGAAGAGGCCTGCCCCGTCGACGCCATCGAATTGACACCGCTCTACGACGTCGTCGGCCTCTCGCGCCAGGAGATGATCTTCGACAAGGAAAAGCTGCTAAGCGTCTACGACGCGACGATCGACAAGAAGCCGATGTAGTTTGTCTGAAATTTCAAAAACAGCGCTTTGTCCGCAGCGTTTCCGCAGCTATGCTGTTGTTTATCAACTTCATAGTGGGGAACCCGATGAGTTCATTACGATATCTCGCTTGGCGTGTCGTGCTGCTCATGCTGTATGTGCTTGCGACATGCCCGGTCGGTGCAGAGGATGCTACGACGGGTATCTCGCTCAACACGCCGGCAGTCTGGCGGGTCCCTGCGGCAGAAACGCCGGATCAGAAAGAGCGCTCCGGCAGCGTGCTGGCGATGGAGATGACCCGGCAGGCGGTTCTGCTGGCGGCGCGTGATGAGCTGGGGCTGCGGACGCTCGATCCGTCGCTCGGTGAGCCGGCGGAGTTGGCGGGCATCCTGCCGATCAAGCTTCAGATCGAACTGGTGGAGATGCAGGGGACGCACCTGAAGCTGCACCGTAGCGACCAGCTATTGCTTGAACAGAGCATCACGGTGCCTTGGAGCGACATCCGCCAGATCCTGCCGATGCTGGTGAATCACGAGCAGTTTTCGCGCGTGGAGGCGGTGCAGGCGCTGCGTGCGGCGGGTCTGGAGGGCAAGCCCAACCTCTGGCGTGACAGCGCGCCGGTGCCCGGAGAGATCCAGGACCACATCGATCAGATGAGCCTGATCCCGCAGTTTCTTGCGGCGCGTCAGTTGCACAAGCTCATCGGTGAGGACGGCGAATCGCCCGAGCGTTTGTGGGCGCTGTCGCGGGTCTACGCCAATCTCGCGCAGGAATGCCGGTGGTACATCGGCTGCGAGTACGCGGTGTTTCAGGCCAGGTCGCTGCTGTATGCCCAGCGCTTGCGCGTTAAGGCGCCCGAGCACTTGCTCGGCCACCTGTCGCTTTCGTATGCCTTGATGATGGCCAGCTACACGAACGCCATGGAAACGCACCTGAAGGCGATGGATAAACACCTCGCAGCGCTGCCAGCCGAGCAGCAGCCCGACTGGGCCAAGTGGGTCCCGCTGCTGCGAGCCTGCTTCATGTACGACAAGGATGCGCTGGACGGGATCGTCAAGTCCGGCGGAACGCTCGCGCCGATCGCTGCGTTCTGGGATGTTTACACCAACGAGTTTGTGGACCAGGATCGCCTGACGTTTGAGGCACTTGAGAAGGCGATCAAGGTCAATCCGCATTCGACGCGGCTGTTCTACAGCGGCTACGACACGATGGGTGTTCGGGCCGGTCACTGGCTGACCGAGGAAGCACCCAGTCATTTTTCGCAGATCACGCCGAGGATGCTGCGTCAGGTCCGGTCGGCCCCGCCAGAGGTCAAGGCTCTCTTAGACAACCTCGACGGTGATCCGATGAGCCTGCGTGAACTTGCGAACCTCGGCTGGGCGCTCGAAGACCTGACGCGAGAGGGCAAGGACGCGGACGAATTATCCTTCGGCGTACTGGGCACGCTCATCGGCGAAGCCAACGCGCTGCACGTGCTGTATCGCGCCGAGTTCCTGCAAAACTCACTGGGCGTCGAGGCGAACGACTATCTGGACGATGAGTTACCCTTGATCGATCGGCACCCCTTCCGCCTGCTGATCGAGACTTTCCGTTTTGACAAAAACAGCACCGAAGCGGGGATGCTCGATCTCGTCAAGCAGTTCGAGCCGATACCGATCAACTCTCTGAACGTCAGCATCTTTGTCTATCACATCCCTGACACTGGCGTGCTGGCGAATGGATGGGAAGAGGATACGTGGTGGCAGCGTTGCCACAGCAGCGGCTTGAACGCGGGCAATGAACTGCTTTATCAGGTGCGTTATTACAAGCGAGATGACGGTGCTGCGCGCCTGCAACTGGCCCGGCACATGGGCTCTTTTGACCAGCACCACCCCAAGCGCATCGCCCTGACACTCGAAAGCCCGGGACTCCCCGAGCAGCGGGTTGAGCACTTCAGGGCGAACTACAGCCATCACATCCTGGTAGTCGACGCGCTGGCGACGCGGCTGGAGAAGCAGGGCGATTTGGAGGCTGCGCTCAACTACGCCAAACAAGCGGCCGCTGCCCTGCCCGAATACAAGACCCTCGAACGGCAGGCCCGGCTGGAACTGGCGCTGGGCGACGAAGAGCGCTGGCTCAAGCTCATGAAGTCGATCCTCGATCAGCCCGACTACGCGCTGGACCACGCCTTTGCCAACAAGGTCATCGCCGAAACCTACATGAACGCCGGGCGATATGAGGACGCCTTGCCCTATGCGCTGGAGTCAGCGGGCAGTGGCTCATATTTCGGTTATGAGTGTGCGTTCTTTGCTCATGCTGCTTTGGGGCATTACGACAAGGCCGAGCAGTTCGCGCAGCGGATAGACCGTCGTTACGGCGATGGCGAATGGTATGCGGCGCGCTGGCACCTGTGGTCTGGCTGGGGCAATATCAACGCCGCTCTCGAAGATTTTCACAAGTTAAGCGAAAAGGAAAACCCTGGGAATCCGAAGGGTTTCAGCATCGACTACAGTGGGTATCTGATCCAGGCCGATCGCATGGAAGAAGCGATGCAGTTGATCCTTGCTCGTGAAAATGCCGACAGTTTTACCACGCGTGAGATGATCAAAGGCCTCTGCTTGGCGCATCAACTGGGCCAAGATAAAGATCGTGACAGATTGCTCGACAATCTCATCAATTATCCGCCTAAGAATGGCGAGCGGCTTCGATTTTGTTTGCTTGGAGACATCATCAAGTCGGTGCTGGACGGTGGAGAATTAGACCTGAAGGCGCTTGCTGACTGGCACGTCAAACACGATATTGAGAACCGGGCACATGGCGATTTCTATCTTGGCTGGTTTTTATTGGCCAGCGGCGAACATGAGTTGGCTTTGCCCTTACTTAAGCCAATAGCGACGGTGCCGAACCTTATTCATCTCTATACGCTTCAAGCCCGATCAATTCTTCGCTTTGAAGGCTACGACAATGAGGACATGCTGCCGACCGGTTTCAAGGCAGGGCACCCCTGGCCAAAACCCCGATAAGCCACACACTTGATCGTGCGTTTATAGTGATTGAAAGGTGTGTAACGCTTGGGCGGAGGAGAATTTCAGGTAGATAGTGTGAGCGTATCAGTTCCTTTCGGTTATGTGCTAAGACAACCGATGCTATCTCCATCTGTCCTCGGAGACACCCCATGCGGCATTGGTTACTCACGGTGGGCCTGGCGATCGGGCCGGCATACATGCTCGGCTGCGAACAGCAGGCCGACCAGAAGCCCATCGAACTCATCGACGATTCGCCGGTGCTCGGCGTGTGGTTCCTCCAGTCCGCAGGCGATAAGCCCGTGGCCATCGACAGCACGATCCGCTTCGAGTTCAAGCCCCACGGCCAGGCGCTCTACGAACACACCACCGGCGGACCCGAAGAGCCCGATCGCTACGAACTCTCTTACAACCTCACCGGCGACATCATCAGCATCGCCAGCGACAGCGACATGCCCGGCGTCCCGCGGCTGACCGGCAAGATCGAACTCGATCATGAAGGCCAGACCCTCCGCATCAACACCCACACCGATGAAAACTGGCTCCTGACCCGTGCCAAACTCACCGGCGGCACGTTGCAGGAGGCCCGACAAGTGCCCCAGACCGCCAGCCGAACCGACCCGCGGATGACCAGCGTGCAGCGGTTGGCCTACGCGTGTTCAGCGTTTGTTTCGGAGGAAGGACGAACGCCCACCAGCATGATGGACCTGATCGACGCGGACTTGATCCAGCCGCATGAGCTGCTCGCCCCGGGCAAGGAAAGCGAACTGCCCAGCCGGTTTGACCGCATGACCCCGCAGCAGCAGAGCGATTGGCTGACCGCCAACTGCGCTTACGAGTTCTTCTTCCGCTACGCCGGCACAGGCCAGGCCTCGAGCGTCGTCGTCACTTCGCTGCCGCAGAACGGCAAGGCCACCGTCGCGGTCGGCATGGCCAACGGCGCGGTCTACCTCAAGTCCGCCCAGGAAGCCGCACAACTCCTGCAATTTCAGATGGGCAAGCTGCCGGAGCGCTGGCCCGCCTCGGCCCGGCCGAGCGACGCGACCGCGGGCCTCGAACCCCTCAGCGACTAAGCGCTGGCGCTGCCCGCTTCTTGTGCATTCTCGGACCCCTGCGCGCGTTTTCATCACGATTCGCTGTGATTTATCGGCTTTCAGAATTCTTCTTGGTGATGCGTCGCTGAAGTCGTAGAATGGCTTTGGCCTGTCAATTGTTGCCCGACTCCGGGCAGATGCGATTCACTCCTACAACACGAGGTACAGCCATGAGGTTTGATGTACGCTGCATTCACCTGGACAACAGTGAGCACGTCGATCGCCACGCGCGCGACAAGATGCTCGGCATGCTCAAGGCCTTCGCACACCGCATCGAACGCGTCGATGTCCTGCTCGATGACCTGCACGGCACGCGGCACGGCATCGAACGAAG
>JBGSTE010000345.1:0-10690 GCA_041736655.1 Phycisphaeraceae bacterium
CGTCGGCTGGCGTGGGTGTCGATATTCGCCGTGGCGGGCCTGGCCGGTTTCGTCGGCTCGGCTTTGCCCGGCGGGCTGGGCTGGGGGTCGGGCATGGGGCGATTATAACCCCCGCCACGCCTAAGCCCGGCGGGTTGTGACCAATCAAAAAATCCGGACTTGGGCAACGGCCCGTCATGCGCTACAATACGTCAGACGTATCAAGCGCCGGTAATCGGCCCGGCCGAGGATACGTCTTACTGTACAGGCCGGTCGTTCAAGCCTGCATGTCTCAACCGCATTCAACTTCCACCACGTCTGCAAGGGGATCGCAACATGCCAGCACTTGTCGTCATCCATGGCAACGACCGCGGTCAGTACTACAACATCCCGAAGGTCGCCGCGCTGGTCCTGGGCCGGGACGAATCGCTGCTGGCCCGGCTTAACGACAGCGGCATCTCCCGCCGACACCTCGAATTTATCCAGCACGCGACCGACGGCAAGTGCTTTGTCGTGGACCTGCAATCCCGTAACGGCGCCCACGTCAACGGCGAGAAGATCAACCACTCCCGCGAGATCCGTGACGGCGACATCATCCGCGTCGGCCACACGCTCCTGGTCTTTGTCAACAAGACTCTCGACGCGACCAGCCCGATCCCGACCTTCCTCAGCGCCTGCGAAAAACTCTACGCCGAGGAACTCAAGCTCATGCGCGACCACGAGGCCCGCCGCGCCGTCGTCAAAGAAGCCAGCCAGGAAAGCATGTCCGGCCGAACCGGTGCCCTGAACTTTGGCTCATTATTCGGCAAAAAATGATATGAGTGGCGTGTACGCGACGGCGTCCAGGGACAAGAAGTACTGCGTTTCGCTCAACAAAATCAGTCCAGAACATTACACGCTCGACGCAATTGTCGCGAGCATCTGGTGAACCTGCTCGGGGCTCGCCAGGCGGAACTCCGCATCCGTCGTGCCCGGGCCGACCTTGATCGTCACCGCGCCGTGGTTGCGGTGGCGGAACATCGTCTCATCGGTCTGGTCGTCGCCGACGCAGAGCACCGACTCATAATCATGTTCGTGGATGAAGCGTTCGACAGCCATGCCCTTGTTGATCTGCTGGCTGGAGACTTCGACGATCTTCTTGCCATGGGCGATCGCGGCGGGGTAATTGGTGATCGTTTCCTTGAGGTGGCCGATGAGTTCGTTCGCCTTCCACTGGCCGAACTCGGGGTCGGCCGCGCGGTAGTGCCAGACCAGGGCCGATCGCTTCTGCTCCACATGCGTGCCCGGCGTCGACGCGGCGAAGAGATCAAACACCTCGCGGACCATCGGCATCCACGCCAGATCGGCGTCGGCATTCAGCAGCTCAAACGCGTCCTTGCCCGCTCGCTTGAACGCGTAGCCATGCTCGCCGATGAGCGTGAAGCCGAACCGCCCGAGGTGCTGATTGAGAAACTCGCCCTTTCGCCCGCTGACGATGTAGACATCCAGGTCCGCGCGTTGGTCCAGTTGAGCAAGGATCGCCAGCAGGTTCGGCTGCGGGGTCGCTTTGGCCGGGTCGAGCGTGAAATCACGCAGGGTCCCGTCGTAATCGATAAACAGCGCTTTTTTCTTCGGCGAAGGCGCAAAGCGTTTGAGCGTCGCCTCGTCCAGACGCTTGACCGCGTCGCGCACGGGCTCGTCGGCTGCCTTGACCAGCGCGCCGATGAACCGCCTGGCCCACCACTTGCTGTCCTTCTCGATCACCAGCTGCCGCATCGGCTGCATCTGCGATCGCTTTCGGCCCTCGTCCATATCCAAAGCCTCGCCCACCGCCCAGGCCATGCCGTCTATGTCGTACGGGTTGACCATCACCGCGTTGAACAGCTCCTGCGCCGCGCCGGCAAACTCGCTGAGGATCAGCACCCCGCCGTGATCCTGCTGACACGCGACGTACTCCTTAGCCACCAGGTTCATCCCATCGATCAACGGCGTGACCATCGCCACATCCGCCATCGCGTACAGCGCACACAACTCATCAAACGCAACGCCACGGTTGATGAAATGCACCGGGATGTTGCTGATCGTGGCATATTTGCCGTTGATCTGACTGACCGCCAGCTCGATGTTCGCCTTGAGCTGGGCGTACTCCCCCACATCTTCACGCGAGGGCACGGCGATCAGGATGAACACCAGGCTGTTCCGCCGATCGGGGTTGGACTCTAGGAACTTTTCGATGGCCTTGAGCTTCTGCGGGATGCCCTTGGTGTAGTCCAGCCGCTCGACCGAAAGCACGATACGCAGGTCCTTGTAGTCCTGCATAAACCTGTTGTGCGTGGCCCTGAAGCGCTCGGAGTTCAGTTCCTGTTCAAAGCCGGTCCAGTTGATGCCGATCGGGAACACGCCGATGTGGGTCTGCATCTGGTCGTGGCGGATCGTGTAGATGTCCGACTCGCGCCCGGTTAGCCGCAGCACCGCCGAGCGGAAGTGACGCAGGTAGCCGAAGGTGTGGAAGCCGACGAGGTCTGCGCCGAGCAGGCCTTCGAGCAGCTCGTGTCGTCGCGGGTGACATCGAAACACTTCATACGACGGGAACGGCGTGTGCAGGAAGAAGCCGATGCGCAGGTCCGGCCGACGCTCGCGCAGCATCTTGGGCAAGAGCATCAGGTGGTAGTCGTGAACCCAGACGAGGTCGCCTTGCTGAGCAACATCGGCGACCGCGTCCGCGAAGCAGCCGTTGATCTTCTGGTAGGTCTCCCACCAGTTGTACTGGTAGTTGAAGTAGCTCGGGCTGTAGTGAAGCAGCGGCCAGAGCGAGGAGTTGGAGAAGCCTTGATAAAACGCGTCGATTTCTTCCTGACAGAGGAAGACGGGGTGGTAACCGAACTCGTCCTTGAGGCGGCTGGCGAGTCGTTCCTTGTCGGCCATGTCTTCGGCCGCGCCGCCGGGCCAGCCGATCCATTGGAGATCGAACTCATTCTGCACGCCTTCGAGCGCCGACACGAGCCCGCCGGAGGATTTGACCAGCTCGTCGCCGGCGATGCGGACGGGCAGGCGATTGGAGACGTTGATGATGCGGTTGTTGGTTGAGTCAGGCATGGATCAGTCGCGGGTGGTGATGGAAAAAATCAGTGATGCAGCACTGCCACAGCGCGCGTTGTGTGCGATTCGTCACGCGGAACATTGCGGCGCTCGGGGCTGGCTCACTGCGGAGCAAAACACTCTGTAGCATAACGGCAATGACAACCCCCCATGAAAAATTGGTGCTGCCCATGCTGCTGAGCGACCCGCAGGGCCGATCGGCTTGGTGTACAAGCGATTGGCCGACCGAGTTGCGCGGCGGGATGCTGCTGTCGCCGCGCATTGATTGCTCGTCACTGCGCCTGCGCCAGAGTGAGCCGGGCTACCGCTCGGACTGGCATGTCGCTGGCGATGCGACGCTCATCCTCGTTCGGCACGGCACGCTTCGGCTGACCCTCCGCGACGGCAGCACGCGCGACTTTCAACCGGGCGATGCCTTCATCGCCGCCGACCGCCTGCGCGAGGGCGAATCGTTTGACCCCACGCTCCACGGCCACCGAGCCGAGGTTGTCGGCAACCAGATCCTTGAGGCGGTGCATATCAAACTGGTGGGGTTTGGGGGTTAGGATTTAGGAGTTGGGGAAAGGCATTGATCCCGAAATCCTAATCCCCAAAACCCAAATCCCCCACTACACTTTCGCCGATGACCGCGTCACAGAAGACATTCCGCTGGGTCGAGATGCTTGCACTCTTTGGCGGCGGGCCGATGCTGCTGTGGTATTACGATGGCATCCTCGGCGGCAGTCGGCTCTTCGCGTTCCTGCTCCTGATGGGCGCGGCCTGCACGGTCGGGCTTTTCTTTGACACGAAGTTCGATCGAACCAAGCTCTGGAACGCCAGGCCGATCTCTGAGGCGATGGGCTGGATCATGCTCCGCTGGCTGATGGCTTGCATGCTCTTGACGGCAATGTTCGGGCTGTTCTCCGGCGTGCAGTTGCCCGGACTGTCGATGCCTGTGCCGACCGGGCTCTTCGGCATCTTCCTGATTGAAGCCGAAGACTACCGCTGGCTTCCGCTGATCATCTTCCTCTTTTACCCCTGGGTCTCGGTTTATCCCCAGAACGTCATCTTCCGCGCGTTCTTCTGCCAGCGCTATCGGTCGATCCTCGGGCCCGGCTGGGGACTGATCATCGTCAACGCGCTCGCGTTCTCCTTCGGCCACGTCATGTTCAACAACTGGATCGTCCTCGCGCTGACCTTCGTCGGCGGAATGATCTTCACGCGTACCTACCTCAAGCACCGCTCACTGCTCCTGGCAACGATCGAGCACGCGATGTACGGCCTCTTCTGCTTTTACCTGGGCATCGGCGTGTTTCTGCTGTATGGCGCATCGCGATAGGATTGTTTTTGCCACGGATACACACGGATGGACACGGATCATTTCAGTCATGTTTACCGCAGAGTGCGCAGAGTTCGCGGAGATCGCAGGCTCGATTCCACTAAAAAATCAATATAAAACAGATTGAAAGCTATCGCCGCACTCTGTGGTCTAAGGATTTAAATCCATGCCCATCCGTGTGTATCCGTGGCAACAAGAGTTACCCCGAAAACACATACAGCATCGCGACGCCGGCGATAGCGACAAACGCGCCGAAGATAGCCCGTATGGAGATGTGTTCGCCCAGAAATGCGGTGATGGGCAGGACGAAGATCGGGGTGATGGATAAGAGTGTCATGGCGACGCCGGCCTTGGTCGCGTGCGTGGCGGAGAACTGCATCAGGTAGATGCCACCAATGGTGCCCAGCGAGACGGCGATGAAGAACATGATCATCGCTTGCCGGCGTGAGGGTTTTGCGGGGTGATTGTGGTCCTCGCCGCCGGAGTCGCTGAGGATGCGGTCCAGCCAGAGGAAGGCGATGAGCAGCGGCACGCAGGAGGCGATCCGCAGGAAGGCGCTGGCGACAGGGGTCATGTCGTACTGTTTGAGCAGGGAGTGCGAGATCAGGTAGCCGACGGCCTGACAGGTCGCCGAGCCGATGCCGAAGAGGATGCCCAAGAGGTCGACGTGTCCGTCGGCCTTGCCTTTGTTGCGCTCGGCGATGACCCACGCGACCCCGCCGCAGGTCACAGCGATGCCGATGATCTGCATCGGCGTCAAGGGCTCATGGAGAAAGGCCCAGGCGATGAGTATCGTGATGACCGGGCTGATCGTATAGAGCAGCAGGATCCGCCGCGCGCCCATGCGGTTAAGCCCGGCATAGAACATCGTGTCGCCCACCGCGATGCCGATGATCCCGCTGAGCGCCATCAAGGCGATCTGCGTCGAGGGCATCTTCCACGGCATGACCCCGTAATACCACTGCACGAGCACGACCAGCCCGAGCACCGTCGCGGCGTAGACGACTTTGGTTGCGTTCAGACGCACCGGCGGCATGATCCGCCCGATCCGACGATGCATCACGACTGAGAAGGCCCAGAAGAGCGACGCGGTGGTCGCAGCGACAAGACCCAGCGCGGGATAACGGACCGTTTCAGCAAGCAGCATGGCGGGGATGATAGACGCGGCGAATCAACCGTGGGTGGCGTGTTGCGTGGTGTGAACTTGGACCGGGTTCGTTATCAAGTCCCCAAGCCCCGGCGTCGCATCGATGGGCTTCAAATCGACGCCCAAACACCATGCCCGATCCAAGACTGCGAAGGGAAATCGCCGTGCGTGCCGCGGCGCTGATGTATGCGCGTGAGGAAAGTGAGTATTTCACCGCCAAGCGGAAGGCGGCCGCGCAATTGCGAATCGACTCGAAACATTCGCCCAAAGACCTGCCGTCCAACGCCGAGGTCCGCGAGCAGGTGCAACTGCTGGCGGACATGATGGAGGGCCAGCAGCGCCACGACGACCTGCGCGAGATGCGTCTATGCGCTCTGCAGGTTATGAGATTGCTTGAACCTTTCAGGCCCCGGCTCATCGGGTCAACACTCACCGGCCACATCCGCAAAGGCTCGGACATCGACCTGCACGTCTTCACCGACACGCTCTCACCCCTGACCGACACACTCGACGACCTGGGCCTGGCCTACACCGTCGAGCACAAACACATCAGCAAGCTCGGCCAATCCAGCGTCTATACCCACGTCCATCTTGATGCACGCTTTCCCATCGAACTGACCGTGTATACCCATGCCCAGCACCGCATCGTGTTCCGAAGCTCGATCACCGGCAAGGCAATCGAGCGCGCCAACCTCAAGAAACTCGAAGTGCTGATGTCCCAGTGGTACCCGGACGTCGTGTTGGAAGATGTCGGCAAGGACTTCCTCGAAGAATCGTTCGATGCCGCCATGCTTAGGTTGTTGTTGACGCCGCTGGAGCATGTCATGCAGAGCCGGGCCTACCACCCCGAGGGCGATGCGCTGTATCACAGCCTGCAGGTCTTTGAGCTTGCGCGCGTTGAACGCGACTGGGACATCGAGTTTTGCGCCGCTGCGCTGCTGCATGACGTAGGCAAAGCCATCGACCCGATGGACCACGTTACGGCGGGCGTCGACGCGCTGCGCAGCCTGGTCAGCGATCGGACACTCACGCTTGTTGGCTACCACATGGACGCCCACGCGTACCGCGACGGCACGCTGGGTGCCCGCGCGCGTCGCCGACTTGAGGCGCTGGCGGACTTCGAGGACCTGCTGCTGCTAAGCGAACTGGACAAGGCCGGGCGTCGCAGAGGCGTGACGGTATGCACGGTCGACGAAGCGCTGGCCTGGCTCAATGGCTGAGTTTTGCAATAGCAGGACGTTCACGCCCGATAACGCGCGCCGCCTATAAGTTTGCGGGTTTCAGTGCTGGCTGGACGAAAGATTGAGCAGGCTCTCTTAGCTTCACGGAGCATCGCGATGGCACAAATGTCCCTCGGTCAGTGGCGCAAGCGTCTGGGCGACGCGGTGGCGCTGGATGACGCCCCCAAGCAGTTGGGTATCCCGTCGATGCAGGTTCTGCGAGCGGTCAACACCGGCAAGGTCCCGCTGCACACCTTCCGCGCCGCCGACGGCCGGGTCTTCCGCATGGTCCGCACCCGCGACCTTGAGCGCTACACCGCCCAGCCCACGCAACAGCCGGTGATCACGATGCAAGGCATGAAGGCGGCGTTCAGAGAGATGACCGAGGCGGTCTGAACCGGCAGCGACCGCGGCGCTCACGCGAAGGATGCCGGTCTGGTCACGACTCCAGGTAGTCGTCACACCAACACATGGTTTACTCGATTAACCAATGCTTTTCATTGGCGGCGTTGTCGGGCGTCGATCCGCCGGACTGATAGAAGAAGGTTTCGGTCTTGTGGCGTCGCTCGGCGTGGCCGTCAAAGAACGAGAGGTTCACCGACTCATCATGCCGGTACCGGACATCGCCCAGGCCATATTTGTCGCCGTTGATATCCCATCGCTTGAGGTAGTCCGCCATGTTTTCGGGCATGTGCCAGTCCCCCGCGTCCATGTGGGCATACGCCTCGGAGGGGTGCGGGATCGTGGCCCGATCGGCGACGACGGTGTTCGTTCGGCCGCGGCTGTAGCCATAAGACATGCGGTGGTTAAAGGCATTATCAGCGTAGACCCACTGCGGGCAGAGGAACTGCTCGGGCCACGACAAGCCCCACTGCTGATTGTCACTGCCGCCCTTGGAGACATTGCTGATCTGGTCATCGGTAAACCCCAGGTAACCCAAGAAGTCCGGATCGACCGCCCAGTACACCACTTTCTGTGTCGAACCGACTTTGTACATCTTGACCCATTTTTGATACTTACCCTGAGGCAGCCAGTGGTTGTACGGGTAGTGTTCATCGCGTTCGTCGGCGAACATCTCGTTGGCCTTGCCCATCTGCGCGATGTTGCTCATGCACACCACCGCCCCCGCCGACTCCCGTGCCGAGTTGAGCGCCGGCAGCAGGATCGCAATCAAAAGCGCGATGATCGAGATGACCACCAGCAGTTCAATCAGGGTGAATCCGGGAGACCAGCGAAGTGTCATGACTCAGGCCTTTCACCAATGGGATCCGAACAGGCTGAACAGCCTCTCCATCACGACTGCCAACTCTGAGACTTAAGTACGGGCAGTACACACCTTCAGATTATCCGGGTTATCGATTAAGAAATCCGGTCAAATTATTACGATTTCAGGACAATCTTTTCAGCCTGTCGGCTGATCGACCGCTTCGAGGGTTGACGGGTCTGTGCCGAGCCGGCACCTCACAAGCGATGCATCGAGAGGCAGGGCTTTACTTGAGGTCGAAGGTCAGGTCGTAGTTGACGCCCGAGTCAGCCTGGGGGATGACTTCCTCGAACGCGGCGTGTCCGTCGAAGAAGACCATCGCGGAATAGTTTTCCAGGCCGAAGTCGCTGTCGACGACATTCAATCCGCTATTAGAGCTGCCGGTGCGGATGACATCGACAACTTGGTCGTTGTAGAGCACCAGTCGCGAGGTCTGGAAGTTGATTTCCTTCTTCATGTAGTCTTGGGCGATATCAAGCGACTTCTGCAGCTTATTGCCGCTGGTGATGCGGTCACGCAACTGGTAATACCACTTGACGTTGTAGTGGTAGCTGTTGCCGATGTCGTCGTAGCAGGAGATGCCCGGCGTGATGTTGGGGTAGGAACGCTGCATCGTGGCGATGTCGCGGGGCGACTTGAAGACCGCCATATCCAGGTCGATGCGTTCAGACTCTTTGCCCGGGCGGGTGAAGCCATCAGGTCCGACTTTGCCGGAGACCGGCGGGTGCATGGGTCCGGGATAGAGGTAGGCATTCAGCGGCCGGGAGTCGGGTGCGATATCAAACAAGCCCGACGATCTGGACGACCAGTAGGAACTGGCGAATTTGCCGCCAAAGCTCCAGGTGCAGAAGCCTGAGCCACCAACGCTGGTAATGGGCACATTCCCCTTGTTGTCAGCCGAGAAGGCGGTGCTGGCCGTGCCGATCTGCCTGAGGTTCGCCAGCGACTGGATCAGCTCGGCATCACGCCGCGCAGCGCCCAGCACCGGCAGCAGGATCGCCATGAGCAGCGCGATGATCGAGATCACCACCAGGAGCTCGATGAGCGTGAAGCCGGGCTGTCGAGCATGTGGCGATGTCAAACCAACGCTCCGTGATCGAGGGCAGGAGGGGCGAAAGCCGGGTCAGAGCAGGTGAGAAGCACCCTAATCATCTTAGATTATGACCACGAACCGCCATAAGACAAGGGGGAGTGTCAAAATTGGTAAACATGGCGTCGACTTGCCCGGCCCAGCCTTGCCGATACCCTGTGCCACATGAAGATCAGTCTGCACTGGCTAAACCGCTATCTGGACCGGGCTGTAGGGCTTGACGAGGCCCGCAACCTCTTGAGTGTCGGCGGGTTCCCCGTCGAATCCGTCGAAGCCCTGGGCCAGGGCGACTACCGGCTGGACGTCGAGGTGACCTCCAACCGCCCGGACGTCCTGTGCCACCTGGGCGTGGCCCGCGAGATCGCCGCCCGCAGCGCGCGGCAGGTCCAGATCCCGGAAGGCAAGTTGCCGGACAGCACCGGCAGCGAGGTCCGCCAGCTCGCCAGTGTCGACAACCAGGCGGCCGACCTCTGCCCGCTCTACACCGCCCGGGTCATCACCGGCGTCAAGGTCGGCCCAAGCCCGCAGTGGCTGGTCGAGGCCCTGCGATCCGTCGGCCAGCGCTCCATCAACAACGTCGTCGATATCACCAATTTCGTCCTCCTCGAACTGGGCCAGCCGCTGCACGCCTTTGACCTCGGCAAGCTCGCCGATCGCAAGGTGGTGATCCGAAGAGCAAGGAAGGATGAGCCGTTTGAAGCGATCGACCACAGCAAGCACAAGCTGCAGGAGGACATGCTGGTCATCGCCGACGGCCGGTCACCGGTCGCGTTGGCGGGCGTGATGGGCGGGGCCGAGTCTGAAGTAACCAGCGCTACGACGGATGTGTTGATCGAGTCGGCGAGGTTCGATGAGCTGACGGTCCGCCGAGCCAGTCGAAAGCTCAAGCTGTTCAGCGATTCGAGCTTCCGCTTTGAGCGTGGGGTCGATCCGCTGGGGGTGGAGCTGGCGAGCCGGCGGTGCTGCGCGTTGATCCTTGAGTTGGCTGGCGGCACGCTGGCCAGCGGCGTGATCCGCGTTGGGCACGATGAGCCGGCGCTAGCGAAGATCGTGCTCCGTACGCAGCGGACGCGTGACCTGTTGGGGATTGAGTTGGATGCCAAGCAGCAAGCCGCGCTGCTCAACGCGCTGGGGATTGCGACGGCGATCGATGGCCAAACCATCACCGCGACCGTGCCGAGCTATCGGCTGGACCTGCAGCGGGAGGTCGACCTGATCGAAGAGATCGCCCGGCAGCACGGCCTATCCAACATCCCCACGCAGACCAAGATCAACATCATCGCCCACCACCCCCAGCCGAAGGTGCAGGCCAGGCGAGCGATCGTCGATGTGATGGTTGCGCACGGCTACCACGAGACCGTCACGCCGTCACTGATTACCGCCGACGACGCCGGGGCATTTGTCGATGAATCACAGGCCGCCCGGCTGGTCGGGGACATGCGCCGTGCGGACAACACGCTGCGGCCCTCGCCGCTGCCGAGCCTGCTGCGCTGCCGAAAACTTAACCAAGACGCGGGCAACAAGGCGGTCAAGCTCTTTGAACTCGCCGGCGGGTGGGTGAAGGACGCAAGCCGCGGCGGTGCGATCGTCGAGC
>JBGSTE010000358.1:0-1936 GCA_041736655.1 Phycisphaeraceae bacterium
GGTTGCAGCCGTGCTGCTGCTGGCCGCGACCGCCTTGTTCATGCAGGCCAGTGACGCCCGCACACAAGACAGCCTCGCCTCACTTTTAACCGTCAGCCAGGTCGACAACTTCGATCAGCGGCACCTGGACTGTGCCGCCAAGCCCGACATCCTGCAGAAGCACGACCTCTTCGGCGACACCGCCGACTTCGAACAGCTCCCGGTCAAGCTCGGCGACTATTTCAAGACCTCCACCGATGGCCTGAAGCTCAATCTCGCCAGCGTCGGCTACAACTACCAGCTCACCGGCGTCTGCGGCCTGCCGGGCGATGGCGCGGTGCACATCGTGTACCGGCACCAGAGCGAACCGACGCGTGCGATCAGCCTCTGGATCATTCCCGACGACGGCCGACACGACGCGGTCAAGCCCGACCGCCTCTACGTCGAGGCCGGCCAAACCCTCGACCACCCCGTCATCGTCTGGCGTCAGGGCGGGCTGCTCTATTACCTCGTCGGCGACTCGCTACAGGACGCCCACGCCGCGGTCGACGCCCTGCGAAGCCCCGCCTGACCTGTCGGGCTCGAACGCCAGGCCAAGCTAACTTTGTTCTCCTTGTGTCCGAAGCCCACGCTTTTTAAAGCGTGGGCTTCTATTTTGATCCGCAGTGGTCACACGGGTGCCCTTGACATGCGGGGGACAGGCATTCCTGCCTGTCACCAGGCCGCAGGCCTGAACCAGTTCGCTTTTGGCATCGCCAAACGACAGGCAGGAATGCCTGTCCCCCTGACTGTATTGATTGAAATCTTCGGATTCGTGGATACCCCGTGCATAACCTGCCGACGTGGGAGGGGCGCACCGGCGGTCGCCCTTGATTGGCCGGTCGTTTTTGCCCTTGCCCTGATAAGGGATTAAAGTGCGCGGCTGCAAAAACATAAAGGATTGTGGACTATGAAAGCCATCTGTGATCGCGGGGCATTGGTCGAATCGCTCAACCTCGTTGCCGGCGTCGTCGTCGGGCGCACGCCCAAGCCGGCGCTGCGCTGTGTCCTTGCATCCGCCAAGGACGACGCGCTGACCTTATCTGCGACCGATACCGAGGTCTCCATCCGCGTCTCCACGCCACGCGTGCAGGTGCAGGAAGAAGGCAGCGCCCTGATCCCCGCAGACAAGCTCCAGCAGATCACCCGCGAGTCCATCGACCCCACGCTCACGCTCTCAAGTAAGGACGAGACCACCACCATCAAGGGTCAGGACTCGACCTTCAAGCTCCTGGGCTATCCCGTCAGCGACTTCCCCGATGTGCCCGAGTTCCCCGGCGACGCGGACTTTGAACTGGCCGCCGGCGACCTGCACAAGCTCATCGCACAGACCCTCTTCGCCACCGCCCGTGAAAACTCGCGCTATGCCATCAACGGCGTCCTGCTCGAACGACACAACAAGGACCTCACCGTCGTCGCCACCGACGGCCACCGCCTGGCGCTGGCTAAAGGTAAGTGCAAGAGCCTCAAAGATGCCGACCGCAACGCCATCATCCCCACCAAGGCGCTCAACCTCCTGCTGCGTCTCTTTGACGATGCCGAGCAGACCGTCCGCGTCAAGGTCGGCGACAGCCAGGTGCTCTTTGCCACCGATACGGCCGTGCTCGCCAGCAACCTCGTCGAAGGCAACTTCCCGCCCTACAAGGACGTGATCCCCAAGGACGGCGACAAGAAGGCGACGCTGCCGACGGACGTGTTTATCAGTGCCGTCCGCCGCGCGGGCCTCTTGACCAACGAAGAGAGCAAGGGCGTCCGCATGGCCTTTGGCGACAAGGGGCTGGTGATTACCAGCCGTGCCCCGGAGATGGGCGAAGCGGAGATCAAGGTCGACATGCCCGAGTACGTCGGCGAGCCGGTGGAGATCGGCTTTAACCCCGCGTACCTGCTCGACGCGCTGAAGGTTGTTGATGAGAACCAG